>NZ_JAWPBF010000028.1:0-33902 GCF_033341895.1 Citrobacter sp. HN-141
TCGGTGGAGCTGCATGACAAAGTCATCGGGCATTATCTGAACATAAAACACTATCAATAAGTTGGAGTCATTACCCGTTTTTTATAATAATAAGTATTAACATGCTTATTGAATTCAGTATGAATAATCACACGCAATCGTGGTACGCCATCTAAACAGCGTATTGTCGGCTGCATCGATGTATCGGGTCCTTTCATTTACCGTACTTCAATCTTATTCCCCGCCGCGTGCATAGTTCGTTACCTTTTTGTCGTTCTCCTCTTTTATCAATTTGAGTTGTTATCAAAGCGTTACATTTTGTTTGTGTTATCTTTAATACTAACCCTGAGGAGAGTCAGGGGATCAAACCCTGTCATTTAAGGAGGAGCTATGTCGTCTACCCTACGAGAAGCCAGTAAGGACACATTGCAGGTTAAAGATAAAACCTACCGCTACTACAGTTTGCCCCTGGCTGCCAAATCACTGGGTGATATCACCCGTTTACCTAAATCACTAAAAGTATTGCTGGAAAACCTGCTTCGCTGGCAGGACGGTGACTCTGTTACCGAGGAAGATATTCATGCTCTGGCGCAATGGCTGAAAACGGCTCATGCCGATCGCGAAATTGCCTACCGACCCGCTCGCGTTCTCATGCAGGACTTTACCGGCGTTCCGGCGGTGGTCGACCTGGCCGCCATGCGCGAAGCGGTTAAACGCCTTGGCGGGGATACCGCAAAAGTGAACCCGCTTTCACCTGTTGATCTGGTTATTGATCACTCCGTTACGGTCGATCGTTTTGGTGACGATGATGCTTTTGAAGAGAACGTTCGACTGGAAATGGAGCGCAACCATGAGCGCTATGTATTCCTGAAATGGGGGCAGCAGGCGTTTAGCCGATTCAGTGTTGTTCCACCGGGAACAGGAATTTGCCACCAGGTAAACCTCGAATACCTGGGTAAAGCGGTGTGGAGTGAGCTGCAAAACGGCGAGTGGGTAGCTTACCCCGACACGCTGGTCGGTACCGATTCCCATACCACAATGATTAATGGTCTCGGCGTGCTGGGCTGGGGTGTCGGCGGGATTGAAGCAGAGGCCGCCATGTTGGGGCAACCGGTTTCAATGCTGATTCCGGATGTCGTGGGCTTCAAACTCGTTGGTAAACTTCGCGAAGGGATCACCGCTACCGATCTGGTACTGACCGTTACGCAGATGCTGCGTAAACACGGTGTGGTCGGTAAATTTGTTGAGTTCTATGGTGATGGGCTGGACAGCCTGCCGCTCGCTGACCGGGCGACCATTGCTAACATGTCGCCGGAATACGGCGCAACCTGCGGCTTTTTCCCGATTGACGGGGTAACGCTTGAGTACATGCGTCTGAGCGGGCGTAGCGAAGAGCAGGTTGAATTAGTCGGTGCTTATGCGAAAGCACAGGGGATGTGGCGTAACCCAGGTGATGAGCCTGTGTTTACCAGTTCACTGGAGCTGGACATGGGCACTGTGGAAGCCAGCCTGGCCGGGCCGAAGCGTCCACAGGATCGTGTCGCATTGGGGGATGTGCCGAAAGCATTCGCCGCGAGTAATGAACTTGAAGTGAATAGCTCGCAAAAAGATCGTCAGCCGGTCGACTATGTTATGAGCGGTCATCAATATCAGCTACCCGATGGTGCAGTGGTGATTGCCGCGATCACGTCATGTACCAACACCTCCAACCCCAGCGTTCTGATGGCGGCTGGATTGCTGGCGAAAAAAGCGGTCACGCTTGGTCTGAAGCGCCAGCCGTGGGTGAAAGCGTCGCTGGCGCCTGGGTCAAAAGTCGTTTCTGATTACCTGGCGCAAGCAAAACTGACGCCGTACCTTGATGAGCTGGGTTTTAACCTTGTTGGTTATGGCTGTACTACCTGTATTGGTAACTCTGGCCCGTTGCCTGACCCTATTGAAACGGCGATTAAAAAAGGCGATCTGACGGTAGGGGCGGTGCTTTCCGGCAACCGTAACTTTGAAGGGCGTATCCACCCGCTGGTGAAAACAAACTGGCTGGCTTCTCCGCCGCTGGTGGTGGCTTATGCGCTGGCCGGGAATATGAATATTGATCTAACGAAAGATCCGCTGGGTCATGACAGAAAAGGCGATCCTATCTATCTGAAAGATATCTGGCCGAGTGCGCAGGAAATTGCCCGTGCTGTGGAACAGGTCTCTACCGAGATGTTCCATAAAGAGTATGCCGAGGTGTTCGAAGGCACGCCGGAATGGAAGTCGATTAATGTTGATCGTGCAGATACCTATGGCTGGCAGTCGGACTCAACCTACATCCGGTTATCACCGTTCTTTGATGGTATACAGGCGAAGCCGGACCCGGTACAGGATATCCATGGTGCACGTATCCTGGCGATGCTGGGCGATTCCGTCACTACCGATCATATTTCTCCTGCGGGGAGTATCAAGCCAGATAGCCCAGCCGGGCGTTATTTGCAAAACCACGGTGTTGAACGGAAAGATTTTAACTCCTACGGTTCTCGCCGTGGAAACCACGAAGTAATGATGCGTGGTACGTTTGCCAATATCCGTATCCGTAACGAAATGGTACCGGGGGTGGAAGGGGGGATGACGCGTCACTTGCCGGGTACAGACGTGATGGCTATCTATGACGCCGCCATGCAATACCAGCACGAGAAGACCCCACTGGCGATTGTTGCCGGTAAGGAGTATGGGTCGGGTTCCAGCCGGGACTGGGCTGCAAAAGGCCCGCGTTTGTTGGGTATTCGCGTCGTGATCGCCGAGTCCTTTGAGCGAATCCACCGTTCTAACCTGATTGGCATGGGGATCTTGCCTCTGGAATTTCCGCAGGGGGTTACACGTAAAACTCTGGGGTTAACCGGGGAGGAGGTCATTGATATTACGGACTTACAAAATATTAAACCGGGAGCGACTATCCCGGTGAATATGGTCCGCGCGGATGGGCAAAAAGAGGTGATTTCGTGTCGCTGCCGTATTGATACCGCGACAGAGCTGACCTATTACCAAAACGATGGTATTTTGCACTATGTTATTCGTAATATGTTGAATTAAATTATAAAAAAGCCTGCGTAAGCAGGCTTTTTGTATCGTCAGCAAGCGAGAATGTCACTCGCTTAGCAGATGTCCCATCTTAGCGGCTTTGGTATCCAGATAGTGTTCATTCTTCGGGTTACGGCCAACAATCAGCGGCACACGCTCCACAATATTGATCCCAGCTTCGGTCAGAATTTCCACTTTCTTCGGGTTATTGGTCAGCAGACGGACTGCATCCACGCCCAATAATTTGAACATATCAGCACACAAGGTAAAGTCACGCTCGTCTGCCGCAAAGCCTAACTGATGGTTGGCTTCGACGGTGTCATAGCCCTGATCCTGCAACGCATAGGCGCGGATCTTATTCAGCAGGCCGATGTTACGTCCTTCCTGACGATGGTAGAGCAGAATACCACGTCCTTCTTCAGCGATATGCGTAAGCGCCGCTTCCAGCTGGAAGCCACAATCGCAACGCAGACTGAACAGCGCATCGCCGGTCAGACATTCGGAATGAACACGTGC
This sequence comes from Citrobacter sp. HN-141, assembly GCF_033341895.1. NCBI lineage: Bacteria > Pseudomonadati > Pseudomonadota > Gammaproteobacteria > Enterobacterales > Enterobacteriaceae > Citrobacter > Citrobacter sp. HN-141. The sequence continues at coordinate 3,550 of NZ_JAWPBF010000028.1, forward strand.
CAGGACAGGCGTCTGGCCTGAAATATCGCCAAAAACCAGTGCGACATGATCGTGTCCGGTTGCCAGTTCTTCAAATCCCACCATCAGGAAATCACCCCAGGGGGTTGGCAGTTTGGCTTCTGCCACACGTTTAAGCTGCATGTAATTCTCCAGATTATGCTGGCACTGTGCGTGCCGTCGCCTGTTGGCTTCTGTATTGCGCTATTTTGCCATAAGGCAAGGGTGTTCACCTAATTGCAGCAACGCATTCATTTCCGAATGGCACAAAATTGTCAATTTTCCCGGTGTGCGGATTTTTCAGTTATGATTGTGGGACTTATCGACGAAAGGAGACGCAATGCTGTCCATTGCCAAGCGAACCACTGTAGGCGCAGCACTGTTATTGATTATGCCGGTTTCCGTATGGATATCTGGCTGGAGCTGGCAGCCTGGGCAGAATGTCTGGTGGTTAAAATCCTTATACTGGGTAACTGAAACGGTGACGCAACCCTGGGGGATTATCACCCATGTTGTTCTCTGTGCGTGGTTTTTGTGGTGCCTGCGATTTCGTCTGAAGGCCGCAGTTATGCTATTTGCGATCCTGGCGGCGGCTATCTTAATTGGCCAGGGGGTGAAATCCTGGGTGAAAGAGCGGGTGCAGGAGCCCCGACCCTTTGTTCTGTGGCTGGAAAAAACGCACCATGTTCCGGTAGATGAGTTCTACACTTTAAAACGTAAAGACCGTGGGCACTTAGTAAAAGAGCAGTTGTCCGGGCAGCAGGATATTCCACCTTTTTTACGTAAGCACTGGCAAAAAGAAACCGGTTTTGCTTTCCCTTCCGGGCATACCCTGTTTGCCGCCAGTTGGGCGTTACTGGGCGTCGGGTTGTTATGGCCACGCAGGCGCACGCTGACGATTGTGTTCTTACTCATCTGGGCGACTGGCGTAATGGGCAGTCGTTTGCTTCTGGGCATGCACTGGCCGCGCGATTTGGTTGTTGCGACGCTGATTTCGTGGTTGCTGATTACGCTGGCAACATGGCTTGCACAGCGAATATGTGGACCTCTGACACCGCCCGTCCAGGAGACAAAGGAAATAGCGCAGCGTGAGCAATAACGCAGCCCGTGATTGATTTTTCAAATTTAGCCCTCAAATCATACAGCGTAAGGCGCTTTTCCGTTTCGCACTTGTCGTGAAAATGGTAATTTAAAGGGCTTAACGCGGTAAGTTGTACACGATTTATTCGCTCAAACCACATAACGGGAAGTAATGTGAAATATTTACTCATTTTCTTACTGGTGTTGGCGATTTTTGTTATTTCGGTGACATTGGGTGCGCAAAACGATCAACAGGTTACGTTTAATTACCTGCTAGCTCAGGGTGAGTATCGTATCTCCACGCTGCTTGCTGTATTGTTTGCTGCAGGTTTTGCGATTGGTTGGTTAATTTGCGGCCTGTTCTGGCTGAAGGTTCGTGTGTCTCTTGCGCGTGCCGAACGTAAAATTAAACGCCTGGAAAACCAGCTTGCGCCTGCGACCGACGTTGCGGTAACTGCCGACTCGTCGGTTGTGAAGGAATAATTATTTATGTTGGAGTTGTTGTTTCTGCTTTTACCTGTAGCCGCTGCCTATGGGTGGTATATGGGTCGCAGAAGTGCGCAACAAACAAAGCAGGATGAAGCTAACCGCCTTTCGCGTGACTATGTCGCCGGGGTTAACTTCCTCTTGAGCAACCAACAAGATAAAGCGGTGGATCTGTTCCTCGATATGTTGAAAGAGGATACCGGCACCGTTGAGGCCCATCTCACCCTCGGAAACCTGTTCCGCTCACGCGGTGAAGTCGACCGCGCTATCCGTATCCACCAAACCCTCATGGAAAGTGCTTCGCTGACTTACGAGCAACGTTTGTTGGCTGTACAGCAGTTGGGACGTGACTACATGGCTGCCGGATTGTATGACCGTGCGGAAGACATGTTCAATCAGCTGACTGATGAAACGGATTTCCGTGTAGGGGCATTGCAACAACTGCTGCAAATCTATCAGGCAACCAGCGAATGGCAAAAAGCCATTGATGTTGCAGAACGTCTGGTGAAACTCGGCAAAGATAATCAGCGTCTTGAAATCGCGCATTTTTACTGTGAACTGGCCTTACAGCAAATGGGCAGCGACGATATGGATCGCGCCATGGCATTGCTGAAAAAAGGAGCCGCTGCAGACAAAAACAGTGCTCGCGTCTCGATTATGATGGGGCGCGTTTATATGCTGAAGGGAGATTACGCGAAGGCCGTTGAATGCCTGCAACGCGTGATCTCCCAGGATAAAGAGCTGGTCAGTGAAACGCTGGAAATGCTGCAGAGCTGCTATCAACAGCTGGGTAAAAACGATGAGTGGGCGGAGTTTCTACACCGTGCGGTCGAAGAAAACACCGGTGCTGCCGCGGAGTTGATGCTGGCTGATATTCTTGAGGCGCGTGAGGGTACTGATACTGCGCAGGTTTATATTACCCGTCAGTTGCAACGTCATCCGACGATGCGCGTGTTCCATAAACTGATGGATTACCACCTTAATGAAGCGGAAGAAGGACGTGCAAAAGAGAGTCTGATGGTCCTGCGCGATATGGTTGGCGAGCAGGTGCGCAGCAAGCCGCGCTATCGGTGCCAGAAGTGCGGGTTTACTGCGTATTCGCTGTACTGGCACTGCCCATCGTGCCGCTCTTGGTCAACCATTAAGCCAATTCGCGGTCTGGACGGGCTCTAATTTTTAAAAAAACCTCATTTTAGTTACAACATACTTCATTCTTTTTCTTCACCCTGCGCTCAGGCTCCTGCGCCACATCGCTTCGCAGAAATGTAAACGCGCCTGTTAATTTTCTATTACCACAGGTAGAATGCACGCCGTTTACCCATTTTGCGCCTTTCGTGCGCCCATCATCAAGAAGGTCTGGTCATGACGTTTACTGCTTCATCTTCTTCCCGTGCTGCTACTGATTCTCCCGTCGTTGTCGCGTTGGATTACTCAAATCGTGATAAGGCATTAGCGTTTGTTGACAGAATTGATCCCCGTGATTGCCGTTTGAAAGTGGGCAAAGAGATGTTCACGCTTTTTGGACCTCAGTTGGTTCGGGATCTGCAACAGCGTGGCTTCGACGTCTTTCTGGATTTGAAATTTCATGATATTCCCAACACCACGGCGCATGCCGTCGCGGCAGCTGCTGACCTTGGCGTCTGGATGGTAAACGTGCATGCTTGCGGTGGGGCTCGAATGATGACCGCCGCCCGCGAAGCATTACTGCCTTTTGGTAAGGATGCGCCACTGTTAATTGCAGTGACGGTCCTGACCAGTATGGAAGCCAGCGACCTTGTCGATCTTGGAGTGACGTTGTCACCTGCTGAGCATGCTGAAAAGCTGGCGCGTTTGACACAACATTGTGGGTTGGACGGGGTAGTATGCTCGGCGCATGAAGCGGTGAGGTTCAAGCAGGCGTTTGGTCAGGCATTTAAGCTGGTGACGCCAGGCATTCGTCCTCAAGGTAGTGATGCGGGTGACCAGCGCCGTATTATGACGCCACAGCAGGCGCAGGCCGCTGGTGTGGATTACATGGTGATTGGTCGTCCAGTCACGCAGTCGGAAGATCCGGCGCAAACGCTGAAGACGATCAACGCCTCTCTGAATCGAGGTGCATAAATGAGCGACTCAAACTCTCGACTGGTTTATTCAACGGAGTCCGGGCGAATTGATGAACCCAGAGTGGTAGCAGAGCGTCCGAAGGGTGATGGCATTGTGCGCATCCAGCGCCAGACCAGCGGTCGTAAAGGTAAGGGCGTTTGCCTGATTACCGGTATTGATCAAGCTGATGCTGCACTGGTTAAATTAGCCGCAGAGCTGAAGAAAAAATGTGGTTGTGGTGGGGCAGTGAAGGACGGCGTAATTGAAATTCAGGGTGATAAACGCGACCTGATAAAATCGCTGCTGGAAGCCAAAGGAATGAAAGTTAAGCTGGCCGGCGGCTAATAAAAAAGCCACGGAGAGCATCCGTGGCTTTTCTAATAATACAAACCTGAAAAAGTAAACGTATTATTATATCGAGCCGTTCAACCGTAAATTATTTACCCACCTGGTGGCCGATAATACCACCCACTGCAGCACCACCCAGCGTACCCAGCGTGCTGCCGTCAGTCAGGACTGCACCGCCTATCGCACCTGCACCAGCACCGATCGCAGTGTTACGGTCACGTTTGGACCAGTTAGAGCAGGCACTCAAAGACATTGCCAGTGTAATCGCCAGAATGGCAGCGGTCATTTTTTTGCTCGTTACTAACATAATACTTTCTCCTGAATTATTGAATCACGGAATCCAGTTCACTTTAATGATAGCGCCAAAATAGGACGACTAAAGATATTTCCGCGAAACCGTTTAGCGTAGGGCATTACAATCAAATCCTGAGGTGACTGTTCGCTCCTGTTATATCGCTAACATTAATTCTACGACTTTATCCTGTTAACGACAGGTAAAAAGTCTTAATTGGACTGTCGGATAAGTCTCAGAGAGAAGATGATCTGCCCGTAGACAAATCATCTGCTGAAGTATTATGCGTGGGCATCAATGATATTGACGGTTAAACCCGAGTGCTCAAGTTGCATTTGCACACTGGCGCTGAGTCTGGAGTCCGTGACTACGCGACTGAATCTGTCCAACGGGCCCAGCGTGTAGGGATGAATGGCCTCAAATTTAGAGCTATCGGTGAGTACAATCACCTCAGCGCCTTTTTCCAGAACCGCATTAACCACATCAGAACGCATCATATCACGCCCGGTGAAGCCGGTGTCGGCCTGCCAGCCGTCAATACCGATAAAGGCTTTACTGAAATGTACCTGCTGAATAAATTGGCGAGTCAACGGTCCGACCATGCTCTCGCTTTTTTTCTGATAGATCCCACCGAGGAGAATGACTTCACACGGTGTTTCTTTGAGCAGGTGCGCGATGTAGCTACTGACCGTGATGATGGTGACATCTTTTTGTTCCGCCAGCGTTCTGGCCAGCAGCGCATTGCTGCTGCCATTTTCAATAAAGACGGATTCACCTGGATTAACCAGCGATGCCGTAAATTCGGCCAGTTCACGTTTAAGGGTGAAATTGGTCATCATGCGCGTTTCGACATCATCACTGTTCAGTGACACCGCAAAACCGTGCGCACGGCGCAAGTAGCTCTGTTTTTCCAGGGTGTTCAGATCCTGTCGAATCGTCACTTCGGAGACACCGGTGATTTTAGCCAGGTCGGCCACGCTCATCTGACCTTTATCGATCACCATCTGCAAAATAGATTGTTGTCGGGAATTCATAGTATTAATTTTTATAGCGATATCGTATCGGAAATTAAACGGTAGCTGCGTTATCTGAAATCTGATGTCTACAGCGACATAACGTGAGTGAGGTCATCAGATCTCCCACGGGGCCTTCGGTTTTTTTGACACAGACGCTGCATCTTCTTTGACCGTATCTAACAGTTCAGCCTTGAGAATTTCGAGATTGTGGATAGCTGAGTGGTAATCGCCTGCAACGAGAATATCCAGCACGGTATCAATGCGCTCGGCCAGACGTTGTGCGTCGATATCAGACATGGTCATCATCCTAATGTCAAAATGGTTTGAATTTCATGATGCAGAAATTCATGCCAAAAGAGAAGGGAAAAATAGTATTAACATGAATGATTGGAGAATATTATATATTCTGTGATTACATACAGATATGATCATCACGCAGTGTCCATTTTTGGCTATTTTTCACGTTTATCCCTTCCACTTTTCTTGTCGCCTTATCGCAATTTTTTATTCAGATGACGCTTATACCAACGTTCAAACGCAGCGGCGGGCATTGGCTTGGCGAACAAAAAACCCTGACGTTCATTGACGCCATTTTTGGTCAAAAAGGCATCCTCTTTGGTACTTTCAACGCCTTCAGCTATCACCTGTAGGTTAAGCGCCTGCGCCACCGCGACAATGGCGCGCACCAGCGACTGTGAAATGGGTTGCTTATGAATATCCCTGACGAACGCCTGGTCCAGCTTAATGGCATCAAGTGGGAAACGGGCCAGTTGAGATAACGAGGAATAACCCGTCCCAAAATCATCTAAATGGATCTGTGCGCCAAGCTGGCTAAATTGCTGAATAACGGACAGTGCCAGCTGTTCGTTTTCAATTAAACTGCTCTCGGTCAGTTCAACATCGATAGGGCAATATTCAAAATTGAGGTCGTGAAGCACCTGTTTCAGGTCGGTAAACAGTGTCTGATCGGCAAGCTGGCGAGCAGAAACGTTCACGGCCACTCGCAGATTAATCCCTTTATCGCGCCACTTTGCGACCTGACGAACAACGTCGAGAATAACCCAGCGCCCCAGCGGCACAATCAAGCCTGATTCTTCAGCGTAGGAGATAAACTCCAGCGGAGGAATGAGGCCACGTTCAGGGGACTGCCAGCGCACCAGCGCCTCCAGACTACGTACTTCACCACGCCATGTTATTTTCGGCTGGTAATGAATCAACAGTTGATCGTTTTCCAGCGCCTTACGCAAGTTGGTATCGAGCCAAAGATACTCAAAGACTCGCTGGTTCATTTCCGGAGAGAAAACGCAGAATTGTCCACGTCCGCCTTCCTTTGCGGTATACATGGCGGTATCGGCATTGCGAATAACACTCTCGCAGTCGTGTCCATGCTGTGGTGCAAGGGAAATTCCAATCGAACAACCGGTATAAACTTCAATCAGGCCAATTCGGAAGGGCTGGCGCAAACGGGTCAAAATACGTGACGCCGTAGCTTCCAGCGCCACTTGAGATGTTTGAGTCGCGAGCACAATAAACTCATCGCCACCAAAGCGGGCCAGTAACTGGTTATCATCAAGACAGCTGAGAATCGCCAGCGATACGCTTTGCAACAGTTGATCGCCGAACATATGTCCGTAGGCATCGTTTACTTTTTTGAAATTATCCAGATCGAGGTACACAATACCAACCTGGGTATCGCCTGCATTCTCAATGGCTTCAGTGATCAGTTCATGAATTGCATTCCGATTAGGTAATCCGGTAATGGAGTCGGTATTTGCCAGAACTCTCAGGCGCTCCTGAGCACGCCGTTCTTCGGTGATATCGGTACCTGAGCAGATCAGAAATATTTCGTTCTTACCGCTACCGTTGTGCACAAATTTATTGCGAAACAGAAACAGTCGCTGACCTTTACAGGTATTCACCCAACGTTCGACTTCATATGAGTTACCTTCGCGAAAGAAAACATCGATGTTGCGTCTGGAGGCTGCGGCTTCGCGTCGACTCATAAACAGCGTGAAGACACTTTGACCAATCACTTCGCGTTCTTTGAGTCCGGTATATTCCTCACACAGACGATTGAAACGCTGAATGTTGCCCATGCGGTCAAGGATGACAATAACGGAGTTGGCTTCAGAGACCACCTGTTCGGCAAAGGAAAGGCCTTGTGCCAAATCACGGGCGACCGAGGGGGTATCATCCCAGGCGGATGCACTTCCGGCCCATTCGCGTTTATTGATTTTGCGCCCAACCAGATGAACAGGGATATCGTCGTCTTCAATCGACAGTGTCATTAACAGGCTTGACGTGATGACCGTCATCTCCCGAATGCGGTCGGCTTGCTCAGGTGATAATTCGATGTTCTGGTTCGTTTCTGCCGCTTCGTCAATAGCGAAATGCAGGATGTCGCAATCCTCTGACAAACGCCAGTAGGGGGTATGGGTGCCCACATAGCTATACAACGTAGCCAGCTCCCGAACGTCTTTCATGATGTGTACTATCCCGTTTAAAGCGCATAAAGCCTCAAAAGTAAGGGTAGCCATAATTCAAAGGGTGATGATGGCTGAACGTATTGTTTTATTTATATATTTATGTGTAATCCAGATTCAGGAAAAAGCAAAGCTGGCGAACGGAAAATAGTAAAAAAATAAATCTGACTGGATGAAAGAAGTGTAGTGCGTGGCAGGCAATTGGGCGGGAAAAAAGAAAACGACCTTTCACAAAAGAGAAAGGTCGTTGAGTTAATGCGTATTATACGGCAGGGCGTGCGATGACGCTGCGGGTTTCCATCCGCACTTCGGCGATGGTGACGTCAATGACATCGGTAACTTTGTAAACCACTTCACCTTTGATCTGGACCGTACCACTTTCCTGGCTACACACCAGTTCATCACGAACCGCGTGCAGGAAGGGGGCCGGAATAAAGGCTACCGCGCCGTTATCAATTAAACGTACACGCATACCACCACGGCTGACATCAATAATCTCGGCCGCAAAGCGGGTGTCGGTACCGGCTTTGTCATTCAGAAAACGTGCATACAGCCAGTCACCCACATCACGTTCAGCCATGCGGTTCAGGCGGCGACGTTCAGCCATCTGCAGAGTCGTATCATCCTGCGGGCGGGAAATGGTCTCACCTTTGATGACGGCCTTCAGCAGGCGATGGTTAATCATGTCGCCATACTTACGGATAGGCGAGGTCCAGGTGGCATAAGCTTCCAGGCCCAGACCAAAATGCGGACCTGGCTCGGTGCTGATCTCAGCGTAAGACTGGAATCGGCGGATGCGGCTGTCGAGGAAACCGGAAGGCTGCGCATCCAGTTCACGACGCAGTTTACAGAAGCCTTCCAGCGTCAGAACCTCTTCAGCATCAACGTGCATACCATGGGTTTTCAGGAGGGCAGCCAGTGCTTCTGCGTTCGCCGGATCGAATCCCATATGCACGTTATAAATACCGAAACCCAGCTTGTCGCGCAGTACGCGGGCTGCACAAATGTTCGCCGCAATCATGGACTCTTCCACAATGCGGTTCGCGATGCGGCGCGGCTCAGCGACGATGTCCAGTACTTCACCTTTTTCACCGAGAACGAAACGGTAATCCGGGCGATCTTTAAATACCAGAGCATGATTATGGCGCCACTCACCACGGCTCAGACAAATGCGGTGCAGCAGGCGGATCTGCTGTGCAATTGCGTCATTCTCTGGCTGCCAGTCACCCGTGCCTTCAAGCCAGTCAGAGACGTTGTCGTAGGCCAGCTTCGCTTTCGATTCAATCGTTGCTGCGAAGAAAGTGATATTGTCTTCGATCGTGCCGTCAGCAGTGATGCTCATGCGGCAGGCCAGAACCGGGCGAATTTCGTTAGCGCGCAGAGAACACAGATCGTCCGAAAGCTCGCGCGGCAACATTGGGATGTTGAACCCCGGCAGGTAGTTGGTAAATGCACGAATTTTTGCAATGTTATCCAGCTTACTGCCTTCAGCAATCCAGGCGGTAGGATCGGCAATCGCGACGGTTAGCTGTAATTTGCCATCCGTTTGTTCTTCGGCGTAAAGCGCGTCATCCATGTCCTGCGTACTGGCGCTGTCGATGGTGACGAAGTTCAGTGCGGTTAAGTCCTCACGCTCCAGGCCCTCATCCAGTATCTCAGTGGCGACGCCATCGGGTGCTTCTTTTTCCAGATTATGGCGAGCCAGTGTGACCCACCACGGAACGAAGTGATCGTCAGCGAAGGTAATAAATTGGGTTAACTCGGCGTAGAAGGTGCGGTCGCCTTTTAACGGGTGGCGGCGCATTTCTGCTACAGCCCAGTCACCTTCTTTAAATTCATGTTCAACGCCACGCGCGGCGCGGCAGGGAATCGCATCTTTCAGCAGCGGATGATCCGGCACAATGGACAGGCGGTCATTCTTACCCTGAACTTTGCCCACGAAGCGCGTCAGGAACGGCTCGATCAGTTCTTCCGGTTCGGCAGATTCGCGATCTTTTTCCGTATGGATAACCGCCACAATGCGGTCGCCATGCATCACTTTTTTCATCTGCGGCGGTGGAATGAAATAGCTTTTTTGTGCATCGACTTCCAGGAAGCCAAAGCCTTTTTCCGTGGCTTTTACCACCCCTTCAGCACGTGGCGTCTGGGAATGTAGTTGCTGTTTAAGCTGCGCTAGCAGCGGGTTGTCCTGAAGCATAATAGTCTATTTTCGTGGCTGAAAGAGCGGCTGACAGTTTTACGCGAATCTGCCAGTCGCAGCAAGCGCTCTTTCAGCAAGTGGATCGGTTAATACGTCTCGCCCAACGCGATCTTCAAACGATTTAGCCATCCGCACAATCCGCTCCAGGTCAGCACGTTAATTGCCTGTTCTGAAGGTATACCCTGATCGAGCAGCGGGGTAAGCAGTGCGGCGCTAAAGTGATCGGGCGCCCGGGTTAGCCATTGTACCGCCTGCAGGGTGACGCGCTCAACCGGATGTCGTTGCTCCCAGCGCTGTATTTGGCGCTCATCCTGGCGAAGTACGGTAATCATCTCAGTGAGCTCAGTGGCTGAGCGGGCGTACTCATTGAAGCAGGACACGCTACCGTTAATCCGCGATGTGAGCAGCGAGGCCAGAGAAAATGTCCGTGAGTGCTCATCGCTGTGTAATGTGCTGGTAAAAAGCGCTTTAAATAACGCCAGTTCGTCAGGTGAGTGTTGCAGTAATGGCCTCAGCGTTTGCAATACAGTGGGAGTATGGCTGACATGTGTTTCTGCGCTGGCAAGATGTTTTTCAATCGGCAGGTCGGCGGTGTGCCACTGTGCTTCTTCTGCACTAAAGGGGGATGCCTCGGCAAATTGCTGAATATCAAGGCCTGGAATGCGGCGCACAGGATGGCCAAACCAGGCCTGAAACAACGCAACGGCGCGGGCCTGAAAGCCGACAAAACCAACGATTTGATTCATCAGAACAGTGTCGCTGGTCGTGAGGCCAACCGCCTCCAGATGCTGGCGATCGCGTGAGCCGATGACGTCAGGAGAGCTGGCGAGTTGGCGAGCATATTGGGTGATTTGCGCCAGTCGATGGTTGCTTTCCCTGGATGAATTAGGGCCAGGAAGGGGGGCCAGACGTGCAGCATAATGATTACATAAACGCTGTACGCCACAAACCTGTGCGACGGTTAAAGCGGTACTCATCCGCTCATAGGCGCTGAACGTGTGCATTGAGTCCAGAGCAACATGCACAGGGAAGAGAAGGTGAGCAAGTTTACGGGCAGGTTCTAACCAGGACTGAAAGGGTAAAAGCGCAACGGCAGGTATCGCCAGATCCAGCAAAAATCGGTCCTCGACGTGTGCGGCTTCGGGCACCAACGGTAGAACATCTTGCGGATATGTACTGGATTGTGTCTCATGATACCAGTGGCTTTTGCCTTCAATTCGGCGTTGTTCCATGGGCGTTCCTTGGTCGAAAAAGTGGCGACCCGGATACGTCGTCATACCCGTACGCCGGATCGTTTGCGCTGCGATATCCTGACGTAAGCGAATGAGGTGATGAAAGATTGTTAAGTGATAATAAATATCAGAAAAGCATATATAGCGACGGGCGAGGGAGAAGGGAGAGGAAAATAATGGGCGACGGAGCGTCGCCCATAGAGGATGTCTGAAAGATTATTTCAGTTCCAGTTCGTTCATTGCGGCGATGCTGAAGCCGCCGTCAACGTGAACGACTTCACCGGAGATACCGGCGGACAGGTCTGAGCACAGGAATGCCGCAGAGTTGCCCACATCTTCAATGGTAACGGTACGACGAATCGGCGTAACCGCTTCGCAATGTGCCAGCATTTTACGGAAATCTTTGATACCGGAAGCCGCCAGAGTACGGATTGGGCCGGCGGAGATTGCGTTCACACGTACGCCTTCAGGACCCATCGCGTTAGCCATATAACGAACGTTGGCTTCCAGAGAGGCTTTCGCCAGACCCATTACGTTGTAGTTCGGGATCGCGCGCTCTGCACCCAGGTAGGACAGCGTCAGCAGTGCAGAACCAGGGTTCAGCATGGAACGGCATGCTTTTGCCATTGCAACAAAGCTGTATGCGCTGATGTCATGAGCAATTTTAAAGCCTTCGCGGGTGACCGCATTCACGTAGTCGCCATCCAGCTGGTCAGCAGGTGCAAAACCGATGGAATGTACGAAACCGTCGAATTTCGGCCAGACTTTGCCCAGTTCAGCGAACATGGTGTCGATGCTGGCGTCTTCAGCCACATCACACTGCAGTACGATGTTGGAACCCAGCTGAGCGGCAAATTCTTCCACGCGGCCTTTCAGTTTGTCGTTCTGGTAGGTGAACGCCAGTTCAGCGCCTTCGCGGTGCATCGCCTGAGCGATACCATAGGCGATGGACAGTTTACTGGCAAGACCGGTCACCAGAATGCGCTTACCGGAAAGAAAACCCATAGCTTTAATCCTTATAGTCATTACTTATTTTTTTAGCAATCAATGAGTTATGATTGCAATTTCAAGGTCACTCGAAATTGGTGTGAAATTATATCCCACTCTTTGCCCCTTGTGTCACGATCTTTCTCTGCTATTCACCCGTCGGGGAGCAGCAGTAAACGGCATTTCAAAGGGCAGGGAATTGTTGTCAGCACCTGGTGGCCTGTCACTATTCATTGCACGTGAGGAGTATATCACTCCCCCCTGGTTCTGCCTCATCCAACCAGAGAAGAGCCGGGGGATAAGGTGAAAGTACAAGGCGTCAGAGGGTTAAAATGGTATGATCTGACCTCTAGTCGATGTTTTAAAACATATCAATGTAAGAACATTCTTAAAACAAAAAATATGACCATATTCATTTAGTTATGATATATTGTTTTTATCGATCAATATCGATTCATTGATCGATATTATTGATTGATTCTGATTAGAAGTGCATTATCAGGACGTTATGATCAATTGGAGTGGTCTTATGCACTATCATTTCATCGCGGAACCGATGAGAGACACAACAGATAAGTTGCTGGGTGTTGAGATGCTCGCCCGCTTCACCTCTGAGACGGTTCATCCGTTACATGCAGATTCCATCATTTCGGCATGGAGTAGCGAACAAAAACGTAATTTCATGCTGGAACAAATTCGGTTAATTGCAGAAAAGCGTGATTGGTTCGAGAACAATAATCTGCTCTGTACGCTTAGCCTTATTGATGAAATGGCGCTATTAGCAATTGGCGATCCCGTCATTAAGTCGGCCTTGCATTCCATGCCCTTTATTGCGCTGGAACTCTCAGAACGTTTTCTGTCGAATACAGTTTGCCTGAACAACCTACTGATTAATTCGCTGAGTGATGGCCCAAATGCCTTGTGGCTGGGCGATCTCGGCTCTGGCAGTATTGGCGCGAGTCCGCTGGTGTGCGGCCGTTTTGACGTTGTGAAAATGGATCGCGACTTCTTCCTGTCACAGGTAGAAAAAACAATATTCCCGGTGTTGATTAAAAATATCAGGGGGTATTGCGACCGCGTTGTGGTTGAGGGGGTAGATACGACCCGTCTTATCGAGGAGGTCTGCACCGCCGGCGTTTGGGCGATGCAGGGTGAAATTTTCCCGTCAGTCACGTTCTCTGAGGTTGACGCGCTACTCTTGCCCCGGTTTTGTCACTGATGACTGAACGGATAGCCCTCCCGTCCTGGTGGGCTATTATTTCATTAACGATCTTTCCGCCAGGCATCGGCGGTAAGCGCCTCGCCAAAATGTCCTGCAATAAGACGACGAGTCAGCTCATGCAGCGGAGAGGCCAGCACATCCGCCGTACTGCCGCGCTCGACAACTTCGCCCTGATGCATGACTAACACCTGGTCGCTGATGTGTTTCATCATCCCAATGTGTTGGGTCACATAGATATACGAAATCCCCTGTTTTTCCTGTAATTCCAGCATCAGGTTGATGAGCTGCGATCGCATCGACATATCCAGAGAGGCCAGCGCTTCGTCGGCGATAATCACTTTGGGGCGCAAAATCAGCGCACGGGCAAGTCCCAGTCGCTGTTTTTGCCCTGGTGCAAGCATATGCGGATAGTAGCTAACATGATCGGGTAGCAGACCCACCATACGCATGGTTTCCACAATCTGTTTGCGGCGCTGTTCTGGCTCCAGATCGGTATTCAGGCGTAACGGAAAATCGAGGATCTGCGAAATACGTTGGCGCGGATTAAGCGACGTGGACGGATCCTGGAAAATCATACGAATACGCTGACTACGAAATGAATAATCGCCATATTTTAGCGGATGATCGTCAATCAGCAGCTCGCCGCTGCTCGGCTCAACCATCCCAGCCAGCATTTTTGCCAGCGTGGACTTGCCTGAACCGTTCTCGCCAATAATGGCGAGCGTCTGGCGTTCACGCAGCGTAAAGCTAAGCGGTTTAACGGCTTCGACGGTCTGGCGGCGAAATAATCCCGTCCGGTAGCGAAAGGTTTTGCTCAGATTGCGAACTTCGAGCAGGGTTTCTACCATCTCACTCTCTCTCCATGTTCAGGGGGAAATGACAGGCGTAGAGATGATTCTTTGCTCCGGTCAGTCTTGGGGTTTCAATGCATTCGCGCTGCGCATAAGGGCAACGCGGCCCCAGACGACAACCGATAGGCAACTGTTCTAACAACGGAATTGCTCCTGGCATGGTATTCAGGCGGCTTTTATGCGGCATTGCGCTACCAAAATCAGGAATGGCGCGAATCAACGCTTGCGTATAAGGGTGATGGGGTATCGTCACCAAATCTTTACTGGGCGCGGTTTCCACCGTTTGTCCGCAGTACATTACGTTGATTTTGTCTGCCCATTGGCTGAGCATTTGTAGGTCATGGCTGATCAACAAAATGGTGGTATTGCTGTTTTGATTCAGTCGGGTCAGCAGACGAAAAATTTGCGCCTGGGTTGTGGGTTCCATCGCATTGGTGGGTTCATCTGCAATCAGCAGGCGAGGTTGGTTTGCCAGTGCAATGGCGATCATGACCTTCTGGCACTCGCCGTCGGTCAGTTCATAAGGGAAACTGCGCATTGCATCTTTATGATCTTTGATCCCGACGCGGTGTAGCAGTTCAATCGCGCGACGTTTGCGCCAGCCAATACGTTGCCACCAGCGCCCCTTGTATGTCCAGGCGGGAATGTTTTGCATCAGTTGGCGTCCAATACGTTCGGACGGATCCAGACAAGACTGCGGCTCCTGAAAGATCATGGACACGTTATGGCCTACCAGCTTACGTCGCTCGCGGGCGGAAAGGCGCAACAGGTCGATATCATCAAAACGCATGCGGTCCGCGGTAACGCGCCAGTTATCTTTGGCGACGCCGCAGATGGCCTTAGCGATCAAACTTTTACCTGAACCCGATTCACCGACCAGTCCACGGATCTCACCTTCGTTTAGCGTCATGCTGACGCGGTCAACCGCTTTCACCCAGTCGTCACCGGTCCTGAACTCGATAGTCAGGTTGCGGATATCCAGTAATGGCATTATTCCACCCCCGCAATAATTGCGCGGCGTACGCCGTCACCTAACAGGTTTACCAGCAGCACACTTATCATAATTGCCGCTCCGGGCAGCATGACTGTCCACGGCGCAACATAGATCAACTCCAGCGCATCGCCGAGCATGGCACCCCATTCTGGGGAGGGCAGTTGTGCGCCGAGATCAAGGAAGCCCAGGGCGGCGATATCCAGAATCGCCATTGACAGTGCTCGGGTGATCTCAGTGATAAGACCGGCAGTGATATTCGGCAGAATCGCGAACCACAGGATGTTGAGCGTGCTCGCGCCATCCAGACGAGCGGCAATGACATACTCTTTTTCCAGCTCGTCATGCACCATGCTGTAGACGGAGCGCACCATACGCGGCAGTAAAGCCAGCCAGACGGCGAACATCGCATGCGTCAGATGTGGCCCGGCAAAAGCCACCACAATAATGGCCAGCAGTAGCGATGGGATTGACAGCAGGGTATCCAGAATATGGTTCAGCACCGCTGAACGTAGTCCGTGCGTTGCCCCGGCAACCACGCCCAGCAACAGACCGCAGAGTGTGGCGGCGAGGGTAACGACAAACGCGCCGCCAACGGTCGGGGCCGCGCCGCTGAGCAGACGGCTTAATACGTCGCGCCCCAGATCGTCGGTCCCGAGGAAGAATGACACTTCGCCATAACGTGACCAGGATGGTGGCAACAGTTGGTAGCCAAGAAATTGCTGATCGATGCCGTAAGGGGCAAACCAGCCACCAAACACACACAGAATGACCAGTCCCGCACAACCGTACAGACCCACCATCGCAGAAGCATCACCATAAAAATTACGCCATGCGGTGCGTAGCGTTCCGGGCGGGCGCTTCTCGCTATATACGCTATCGTAGGGCATATGTACTCGATTTAATTTTGTTGAACATGCTTTATGTCTTTTTAAATTTTCCAGTGCTGGTGTGCCTTCACTGCCTACTAGCGCTTTAAATTGGTTTATTTCGTTTTAATTCGAAGGTTATCAATTTACGTAAAATGTGTACACTGGTGTGTATATCCTCTCCCGGAGTGTACACATTGCTTACCGATACAAAATTAAGAAAAGCTCTTGGCAAGAAAAGAGACAAGATCGAAGTTATCTCAGATGCTCACGGGCTTAATATCCGATTGTCCACTTCCGGCAGTATAACATTTTTTTACCGCTACAGATGGAACGGGAAGGCCGTTCAGCTGACGATCGGCGATTATCCGTCCATATCTTTATCTCAGGCAAGAGAGCGAAGGCAGCAATTCAGGGCATGGCTGACTGAGGGGTTCGATCCGAGACGCCAGGCGGTGCTTGAAAAACAGAAAAAGATTGATGCAATAACCGTCAGGGATGCCTTCGATTACTGGGAGAAGTATTACTGTATCCCTGAAGGCCTGGTAAAAATAAAAGTTAATCGACGTGATTTCGAGAATCACATCAATCCGGTTCTCGGGAACATGATTGTTGATCAGACAACCAAGGCGCACTGGCTTAGCCTTTTCGATGGCATGGGAAGGCGAGTTGTTACTGGGCAAATGCTGGGTTTGATGCAACGTACCTTTCGTTTTTGTTCTAACCGTGGGGTGATTAGCGTTAACCCCATCGAAAGCCTGAGACGGTCTGACGTCGGTTTAGCCGCTGCGGTAAGGGACAGAAAATTAAGTGATGATGAAATCAAAACCGTCTGGAATACGCTGCCAGAACTAAAAGAAAGGCAACAGCTGATTATGAAGTTCCTCATCATGACCGGTTGCCGCAGCACAGAGATCAGGACAGCTAAATGGGAATGGTTCGATTTCAACGAACATACGTGGACAATTCCGGCAAGTGATTATAAAACCGGAAAGACCGTAAGAAGGGCTCTTCCTGAAGCTGTAGTCAGGATGATGAAAGAGGAAAAGGAAACGTCTCTCTCAAATCATGTCGTCACGCTGTCACGATATAAAGGACCGGAAGATGACCGGCCACCTCTTCAGCCAAATGTAGCTATGTTTTCAACCCAGATAATTGCAAAAAATGGAATGAAAACATGGTCGCTTCACGACCTGAGAAGAACGGTTGCGACGCGCCTATCCGAATTAGGCGCGCCACCACACGTAGTAGAAAAACTGTTGGGTCATCATATGTCAGGCGTCATGGCGCGGTATAACCTACATGACTACCTGGATGATCAGCGGCATTGGCTTGCAGTATGGCAGGATCATCTGGAAAAACTGATTGGTCAGCCTCTGGTTTAATGCCCACGTTTTCCTCCCATGCCAGCAAGTCTGACATTCTCCAGCGTTTGGGACTGCCATTTATTCTCGGTTTCGGAAATGGCTGAGTAAAGTAGGATGGCATCCTGGAAGGAGTGCTCCAGAAATACAGTGTGCTTCGCGATATCTTATACCGGGACAAAACTTCATTTGTTATTAAAATAGCGTCTGCCTGCAATGCGTTATCCATATATTACCTCTTAATTACATTGTCCCGGCAACGCACGCAACCGGCGCATACCTGTCATTGCTGTGGCCACGTAGCTCGCCTTACGGTTCACCACTTCCACCCAGACCTTCACGCCTTCAACTCTCACCGTGTATGTCTCCTTCATCTTGCTGCGCCCGTAGTCACCGTAACGCTCGTGATGAGTGGCCAGCGCGATGTCGCATGCCTGGCGCGCTAATGGGGATTGCTGATTGCCTCGGTTAATCAGTTTCATGCTTCACCGCCATCTGGGTTGGATGATTGACGGAAAATTGCTCGGGACGGCGACCAATCGCAATATGTATCAGTTTCGGTATGCCCGAAAATTGTCTTACAGCGGCGGATATGGGCGCAGTCGCCGCAAGTCTTACCCTTCGGGAGTTTCATTTTGTCGGGGTCTGCCGGGTTATAATTCAGCTCAGTCATTCCAGGCCTCCAGCTCGTTCTGAATTTCCTCGTCGATCTCGTCATTGGTGGCATCATGATTGAGATATGTGAGAGCTTCTGTCCGATACTGTGCGCGGCGTTCGCTGTACCATGCTGAAAACTCAGGTGACCAGCCTCGACCATTACCCTGAAAATCTACCAGAGCGTTGTCCTCAGCCATACGCTCAACCATGCAGTCGGCAGTTGTCAGGGCGCATTCCCGGATGTAACCGCGGAGGTGGTGTTTGCGCCACCAAGGACTTACTTTCGAATCGCAACGGCCTTTGAACTCAATTTTCCAGCGACGAATGCAGCGTGCGTTTAAAGATTTACTCATGTCGTTACCGGGAGGGCGAACCCTCCCGCCTCCCTTAGCCCACGTATTCCGGTTTCATATCCGCCAGGGTGATGCTGAACTGATCGTGCAGCTCGTCGCCCATGTGACGCTTATTGGTTGCCAGCACGCGCTCAACTTCGGCGAATCGTTCTGCTGCACCCGGTTCATCCGGAGACGGTAGAGAGTTGATCGCGGCCTCAACCTTGTTACGTGAATCAACCAGGTAATAGCGCTTAACTGCTTTGTTCTTCAGCTCAGTGAACAGGGCAGAACCTAGCGTGACCTTCGCGCTTTCGATATCAGCGCGCAGTGCTTTGGCGCTATCAACATCCTGCGCAGCATCGATGCGTTCGCGGAAATCATCGGCCAGTGAGCCGATATTTAGCGATGATTCCTGTGCGCTCTGCATGGTTGTGACGGTGTCACCTGAGATATCCGCCAGGCTAACGCGTTGCGGCGCCGGGTTAATCTCTTTCTCTGTGCGCTGCTCGACTTCATCCGGGGTATACACGCCGAGAACGACCGCAGGGCAGTACAGTCGCGCCCAGTATTTAAGGGCCAGATAAGCGATCTGCTGTTTCGGGTTCGAAATCCACAGTGGAGAGTTACGTGTAATCACGCTGGAAAGGAATACTGGTTCGCCCCAGGTAATCTCACTTTCGCCGCGAATGACGGCGCCCACACGAACCGACAAACCTTGCTCATCGGCGCTGTTCCAGCCCCGTACCATTTCTTTCTTGTCGTAAGTCCCACCGCCTTTTGCAGGCTTCTTCACGATCTCTTCGCGGCTGCTGGCGCATTTCGACCAGTCGCCTTCGTACTCATAGTGAAAGCGGCCAACGATGGCGTTAGAGCTGGAGATCACCGCGTTTACCAACTGAGCTTCATAGCCCAGCACACCGTTGACCAGGTGAGTTTTCTGCGCCACTGCGTAAGGGTTCATGCCCCATTGCATGGCCTGCATGATGATTGCCATGCAGTCAGCAGGATTTCCGCGAAGATGCTCGGGAACCGTAACGGCAGCCTGTGCCATCAATCCCGCCACCGACTGAAGCTGCGTTAATGCCTGAACGTTAAAAATGGCGTTGCTGGCGGAAATAGTGTTCGGAGCCTGTTGCTCTGCAGTTACGATATTCATGTTTTCCATCATCGTTCCCCTTATGCCTGAGTACGCAGCGCTTCAAGGCGGCGCAGGTCGAAGTCGTTCAGTTCGTCGGTGTAATCAGCGGTGATCGGCGCTGGCCATTCGCCAGTGTCAAAGCCGGTAGCGATAGCGCGCATTGATTTGCGGTACTCAAGCATGCCCAGCTCCAGCAGTTCGGCGGATGCCTCGATGATGGCAATCCAGTGGTAGTTCTCGTCTTTGTTGACGAAAATCCAGAAGAACTGGTCCAGCGCTGCGGTCTCGCAATACATGGCGGCGCTCAGGTGGTAGTCACGGTCGATGATTTCCCGGTGTAGTTTGGCGCGCAGGCCTTCCTGCTTAACGTTCCACATGCTGATGGTTTTCAGGTCGGCACCGATGCGCACGCCGTCCAGGTCGATTTCCAGATCCGGGCGCACTCGGACTTCAAGCCCGGTTTCATCGTCAAAGCCAAAGTAGCTGGCCTCCACGGCGCGGCTCGGGTGCTGGAGCAGCATCCCGGCGGTTGGGTGCTGTAGCAGGGCTTTCTGAATGGCCAGTGCGGTGCTCAGTTGCTGGCGGGTGACCAGTACTTTCCCTTGCGGATTCTCGCGCCACGCATCCAGCAGTTCGTCGGCAAAGACAGCGTCTGGATTAACAGACTTCACGGCCTGAATCAGATCAGCTTTGGTACCGGACACTTTCAGCGGTTGCGGCTTCTGCGCATCCTGCGCCACCAGGTCGGGATTGATGATTGCCAACTGCTCGAGTAACGCATCACGACTACCGCTAGTTTTCACCTGAGCAGGCAGAGTGGCGTTGTATTCCTTGATGCAGGCTTTCATCGCCGCTGCGGTCTGCTTCTGGTCCGCTTCGATACGCTGGTACTCTTCTGGCAGCGACATGTAGCTCTGGCCAGTTTCCTCGACTGAACCACCTAGTGGCACCTGAGCAGGCAGAGTGGCGTTGTATTCCTCGAGCAATGTCTTTATGTCGTCGGCGCTCAGCTGTGCCGGCAGGCCTGCGTTGTACTCATCAATAAACGCGCGGATTGTTGCCGTTGTGGTGAACGCGCCTTCCGGGATCACCGGTTCAACGCTGAACTCTTCATCGAGCTGCTCTGGCTGCAACGCAAGGCCGTGCACCAGGTTACCCATGTCCAGAACTGGAGAACGCTCTTTGGTGATCGTTTTGGCGACGTGGCGCGCGTTGAAGTACATCAGGCTGACGCGGGCATCTTTTACCTGCGTGCTGCTGATCCCGTTCGCTGCGTGATAAACCTCGTTCGGCAGACCTTCATAGCGGCCTGGTTCGAAGTATGCAGGGTAGGCAACAGCCGGTTCGTCAGATTGCGCTTCTGGCTCGGTTTGCGCAGCAACTGGTTCGGTTTGGTTTACAGAATCGCTATTTTGGACGACAGAATCCGTATTCTGGTTTACATCGGCTTGCTGGCCGGTATGTGACTTTTCACCAGTTTCCAGACAGCTTTCGCCTGACTGCACTTCATTACCAGCCTGTTCTTCATCACTGACAGTTTCTTCCATCTGCACATTGCTGGTGGTGTCCTCATTAACTGGTGAACGGTCATCTGTTTTTGGTTGTTGATCACCCATCAGTCCTTCAATCGAGAACACGCCGCCGCCGAGGTTTTCTACCTGCGGTTGGCTTCCAGCAGCATTCGCCCACTTCGGAAGTCGATGCTCTTCGGCCGTTTGGGTTTCTGTTTCTGGTTGTGCTGCCGGGAGTGGCATCAGCTCAGTTGCAGAATTGAACTCAGCTGTCATGGTCTGGTTAACGAACTCCAGATGAGCAGCCGGCGTCAGGTGAATATTTTCCGGCGCGATGCGAACCAGGTTGAAGATGGCAGCGCGATTGACCGACAGAATACCAGGCTGATTGCGCAGGATGCAGCTCCATGATTTCCACGGTTGTTCTTTTTTGGTTACGATCTCTTTGGATCTGCGATGGATACTGCCCGGGATTTCAAGATGGTTAAAGTCCATTGGGAGCAGGGCGCAGGCAATCTCTAAATCCAGAGTATCCAGCGTGTGGTAAGCATTTTCTCCACGGTCAGTGACATATCCGCCGTCGGCGTTGGTACCGGAATCGGTGCGCTGAACATTACTGATGCGGTTACCGGAGGCCCATTCGCGCGCCAGGATGCCACGGTCGATGTATTCAGTTTTGAACCACACTGTCAGGAATTGGATAACTGTTGCCAGATCAGGTTTTTTCCCGTCGACAGAGAATACTTGCTTAACGGCTTTCACGACTCTATGGATGTCGAGATCAATAGCTTTTTTGAATGCTTCTACATTCTCAGCAGCCAGCAGGAGGTTCTGGACGTACGCGTCATCAGTGTCCATCTCAAGACGGACAATATCGTTTTTCTGCCCGGCATCGACGTGATAGAGATATTCACCATCACCGATGAACTGAGCCAGTACGCGCTGGCGGAATGGCAGGGTGGCAACAACGATTAGGTTCGGCTGTTCTACCTGCTGAGACTCTTCTGCGTGGCCGGTTTCATCATCAACAACATTGTCATCAGCCTGGTGGTTTACTTCCTGCGCCGCGTTATCAGCTTTCAATTTCACATTCCAGGTGCGTTGGTCTTCGGCCAGTTCGTAACGATCACACCAGGTGAAATCAACTTCACCTTCTTTTGGCAGCCCGTCGACAACTGGGAAATCAGTGCGAATCGGTTTGGCGTAGTCCTTACCCCGACCCGTTTCGATGCCTGCGTCTTCCAGCTCAACATCGAGCGTCAGCGCAGCGCGCGCTTCGGATTTTGCAGTGAACCAAATCACTGCATCTTGCTTACCGGATTTCTGAGTGGCCTTGACCACATAAAAGAATTCCATGTGAGATCCTCATTTTTGGGTGTTAGAATCCCCGGGCCATTGATAGCGCCCATTGGGTGTCTTTTTTGGTTTGGTATAAATTCCGGTGTAACTTTGGTCGGTACCACCGGACGTAGATCCCGCCTTGCGCGGGTTTTACGTTAGCCTTCGTGAGCCATCTGGTCGTGCGAAGCGCAACGTCTGGAACAGTACTCTTTCTCTTTGCGCGCCAGCAGTGAGCCGTTGCGATAGAGAAGGGTGCTTTTGATTACTTCTTCCGGTTTAACCGGCTTGCCGCAGTAACCGCATTTCTTGTCTTGCATGACACTCTCCGTTAATGGCTGAGGCCATTCCCCAGACCGTTCAGATAAACTTCAACCAGCAAATCCCTGGTGTAAGTCATCTCAACGCCGCGATGCAGATACAAACGACCACGAGCATTAGCTGATGCCGTCCAGGTTGAATCCTTGTGTTTGACGAGCATTCCAGGCTGAACTGCGCCGCGGTTTACCGTCTGTGTACCGTAGTGCTGATGAACCATGATGTTCTCCACTATTGCTGAGTGAACTTCGCTGGTGGCGCCGCGGCGCTGATCTTCACGGTTGAGCGTTTTAACTCTGCAATTCACCACCGCGAAGCTCACTTTTGTGCTTTGCCCTTGTCGCCAGGCTGGCGGAACGTTTGAACTTGATGCGCTTAGTGTTTCGCGATGGGATGATAATGTACTATAAGTTCATTGAAGTAAAGTACCAATAGTACATTTAAGTGGTGTGGCAAGTTCATAAACGCATAACAATATGAACTTTAAGATTATTTATTTTTTTCTCTAGTCTTGCTATGCTCAAAAAAACACCAAACAGGGTATTGCTATGGGCTTAGGTATGGATATGTCACGTGATGAATTGCTGGAAGATCGCGCAGCTTTCATAGCTGGTGAGATTGGTGGGGCGGTTGTTGAGTTGATAATCGACGGTGTGGTGATTGACTGTGAGGCTATTGTCGATCGACTGGAAGCGAAGCGAAAAACCGTGGGCAATATGATTCACAAGGGGGTTTTGAGGGATGCAGCGGAGTTCGTGAGGAAGGGGCAGTAAAAACCCGGCGCGGTGGCCGGGTCCATGCTTAATGTGGTTTTGGTAACTCTGGCTTCTTAACAGCTTCGACAATTCGTAATGCATCAACGGCGGAAAGTGTTCCGTCGGCTGATTTTTTAGCTAAATAATCACCCAATCTGTTCGGGATGTAGTCATTTTGCATCCACCTTCTAAATACACCTAATGCATCATCAGGATAAATCCAAGCCTCCACCGGGCCAGCTCGATGCTGAGGGAACCAATCAGGATAAACATGAGGTGATTTGGTGCGTGGGCCGTATTTGCTATCTAATTCATTCGCTGCCCAAAATTTTGACCACATAGTTCCGACGCTAATATCAGGGATTGCTGAAGGACCAAAATCAAAATTACCTTTGACCATTTTTAGTGAAAGGTCAGCCATTTCACGAAAGACTGAAAAGTACCCAAAGGGGATTTGATCATTCATTAATAGCCGTTCATGGAAGCACTCCAGAGCCCCTCTCTGCGGGTTGTCAGGATCAATTCCTACACTTAGATAAATAAATCGTCTTAATTGAGAACCAGCAAGGCGTCGGAAATTATCTTGAGCAGTTTCTCTCCCAGCATGATTCGCTTCAAAGGCATAGTATTCAAGGATGGCCATGCATACGGAGTCAGGGAAGATGTTTGATTCTGTTCCCTGAATGATGCCCTTTGTATAAAGGTTCTGGAGATTTAACCCCTGCTTTTTAAGAAGTTCATCTACAATCTGGCCTCTTGGCTTGTTTCTTTCTTCAGCCCAATTAGATGTGAATCTCAGTAGTGGGGCATGGTCAACAGCACAAAGCCTAGCTAATCCACGCAATGTTAAAAAAGGAGAACCATCATTCATAACGCCCATCTGGACGCCATCGATGTCAGCTTCCTTTACTGGATATAACGCCAATCCTATCTGCTGCCCTGAAAGAACCAAATCCAAGTTATCCATTTGAAATCCTTATTTATTATGGTGGTGCCCAACTTGCTGTGTTAATTCACCAAAAAACGTCTATTCAGGCCACTGTTAATCGACTAACCATGCTTACGGTAGGTCTGCGGCATGCTACCGATCACCTTTCCGAATACGAATATTTTGTTCATCTCTTCCTTCTCAATCGGCTCCCACGGTCGATAGGTCTGGTTGTCTGAGATGACCAAGAGTTTATCTTTCATCTTCTGAAGTCGCTTCACATGGGATGTGTCGTCATAAATGAAAGCGTAAATTCCATCACCATCAAAGTGTTGAACGCTTATATCGACAAACAGCAAATCACCAGGCTCAATCGTTCCAGACATGCTGTCACCGCGAACGTTGATGATGCGGATCTGTTCCTGTTTACGTCCGTTGAACATTTGGCGCGCATCTTCAACTGAGTATTCCACAGAGCGAAGCACCTCCACGAACTCGCTATTGATCACGCCCGGGCCTGCACTGACAGATACATTGAGCACATCTATGCGAAATATTTCTGTCGATTTCTGCAAGCGTCCCTCAGATATTCCATCAGCCTCGCTGTCACCTAACAGGTAAGTTGAAGTTGTACCAATACTCGCAGCAAGCTCTTGCAGCTTCCCGCGTCTTGGAATTGATTCCCCGTTAAACCATTTGCTTACGGCCTTTGGTGTCAACTTCATCTTTTTGGCTATCTCAGCCTGACGACCATGAACCGGCAAACCAGCTTTATCGCAGGCCAGCGCTAGCCTATGGGAAAAGTCTTTTCGCGCTTTTTCTTCCTGAACCATAGGTTCAATCATAATATCTCTTGCGTGAACTATCAGTTCCGACATAATATGTACTTACAGTTCATATTGAGGGTTAAAAAATGCAACCAACAAGCCTTGGCGAAATCATCAAATTGATTCGCGTACCCGTGGTGGCCAAAGCATGCGAGCGGACTCCGCGAGCAATTTACAAGTGGATCAATAGTGGGTGCTTGCCACGTACTGATTACACCGGTGAGACAGCTTATGCATCGAAAATTGCTGAGGCCTCAGGTGGTCGCTTTACCACCACCCAAATTCTTGAAATCAGCAAACCAAAAGTAGCCTGACCGGCGCTTTAACCACGAAAGGGAAAGCACTATGCAATCACTTACGTTTTACCAGGATACAGGATCGCCGCAGCAGGCGGTGATAAATCGTGCTCAAGCGTGCAAGGGACCTAGCCATGAAGATATTCGTGATGCCGTTCGCTCATGGGCGGGTGTAGATGGTCAGGATGTCGTTTCTGCTCTGATCATCGAAGAGTACCAGGCGCAAGGGGGAGACGAGATCACTTTCCCTGATGACCTCAGCCGACAGCGTCAGAAGCTTTTCCGCTTCCTGGACAACCATTTCAACAGTGAAAGATACCGCGAGAACGTCCGCCAGCTGACTCCGGCAATTCTTGCTGTTCTGCCGCTCAAGTACCGCAACCGTCTGCTACCAGAAGACAACGTTATGGCTCGTCTGGCGCGTATGGAGAAAGAAACCAGCGAAGCGAAGATAGCCGTCGCGATGGATGCTCCACGTCATCAGAAGCTGAAAGAGTTGAGCGAGGGGATCGTGGAGATGTACCGCGTTGACCCTGGCTTAACCGGGCCGCTGATGGAGATGGTGCAGATGATGCTGGGGGCTATATGACCGGTTCAAAAATGGCGAAAGCCGCGGTGCGCGAACACCAACGGCTTTCTGGTGCAATTCATTGCGAAATCATTGCGGGGTAAGTATGCCTAACAACAAATTGTTTTGCCAGCGTGTCGGACCGCGACTGGATAAATCTTCCCTTAATTATTCTTCAGGAGGACTTAATGGCCGGAGACTGGATAAAGATGCGTACATCACTGGTCACCAGCCCGAAGGTGAACGGAATTGCGCGAATACTGGAGCGTTCACCGGAGGTGGGAAAAATGTTCACACTTTCGCATAACACCACGTTATCAGACGTTGTAACGCGTAACGTAACCCGTAACGTTACGGTGTCGTTACTAGTAACGTTTTGGTCTGCGGCAAATGAACACTCGCGTAACGGTGTATTTGAAAATGCAGACCTGTCTGATATCGATGATATTGTCGGAGTACCCGGTTTTGGGGCTGCATTATCAACCGTAGGCTGGGCCATTTATGATGCGGAGAATAACTGCGTCATTCTTCCAAACTTCAATGAATACAATACGTCAGGTGATATGCGCTCAGCTACGGCCAAGACAAATGCGCAGCGCCAGAAGGAGTTTCGTGAACGGAAAAAACTCCAGGAAAGTAACGTAACGAGTAACGTTACTAATAACGTAACGCGTAACCACAGAGAAGAGAAGAGAAGAGAAGATCTAAACCCAGAGAGAGAACGCGCGGGCGGAAGTCATTCTGGGGATGATATTTCTGGAAATCACCCACCTCTGCCAGCTATCCCTCCCAAACCTCAGAACGAGGATTTTGGGCCCGGTCTGGATTTTGGCCCATTGGGTAAATTTCCGATCACTGACTCATGGACCCCGTCTCCAGACTTCGTGCGTCAGGCTGCGCTCTGGGGTAAGAACGTCGGCACTGAGCCGGGTTACACCGCTGAAGAACTTCAGCAATTCCGTGATTACTGGATACCTGACGGCAAGGTTAAACACCAGTTGGCTTGGGAGCAGACCTTTGCCAACAGTCTGTTGCAATCGCGTGGTCACGGCCAAAGGACCGTCCATGTTGGACAGCGAGATCCCAACCGCATTTCTGAGCCAGATAAAACCATCCCAACCGGATTCAGGGGGTAACGGTGAAAAACATTGTTAATTCCGGCAGTGCTCTTGAGCGCCTGAAAAAACTCATACCGCCAGGCGTTCAGCCTAAGTTCACCAGCGCAGCAGAGCTTCTGGCGTGGCAACGGGAAGAAGGCCTGAAACATTGCGAAGAGCTGGGCAAGCGGAATCAGAAAGCGCGCACAGAGAAAATCTTCGGTCGCTCAGGAATTCAAAGCCTGCACCGCAGCTGCACGTTCGCGAATTATCAGGTTTCCGGGGAAGGTCAGCGCAAAGCCTTCACGATGGCAAAGAGCTACGCACAAAATTTCGGCGCTGGGTTCGCAAGTTTCGTGTTTAGCGGTGGTCCGGGTACCGGGAAAAACCATCTCGCTGCGGCAATCGGAAATCATCTGCTTTCTGGCGGGCATAGCGTACTGGTAGTGACAATCCCTGACCTGATGCTGCGCGTTCGCGAGTGCTACGACGGTGGCCAGTCAGAAGCTTCACTTCTGGATGATCTCTGCAAAGTCGATCTGCTGGTGCTGGATGAGGTCGGTATTCAACGCGGAAGCAACGGGGAGAAAGTTATCCTGAATCAGGTTATCGACCGTCGGCTGTCGTCGATGCGTCCAGTTGGCGTTCTGACGAATCTGAACCATGACGAACTTCTCGGCGCATTGGGTGCGCGGGTTATCGATCGCCTCCAGATGGATGGCGGGATGTGGGTGAACTTTGACTGGGGCAGCTATCGCAAGAACGTTAGCCATCTCCGGATCGTTAAATAACCTCGAAGGAAAATCACTATGGCAAGCAAATCATTGTGGGCAATCGTCGATTTCCTTCGGGTTAACCAGACCATAACGCCTCGTCAGGTCCAGAGCCTGCTGGGATGCGACTGCAAGAAATCACACAACTTGCTGCTTCACCTGGTACGCAGAGCGGTAGTAATCCGCACTGGCGAGCCGCATCACCCGGTCTATTCGCTGCAACCCGGCGGGGAGTTGAACATCAAGCAGCTCAAATCGAACATGAGCAAAAACATGGTCACATCAGTTTGCCGCACAAGTCCGGCTATGCAGCGTGTACTGGCGTTTTACGGGAGAGCATCAGCATGAAACCAGATGTTAAAAAAATCATCGCCGATATCAAGGCGACAAAAGGGAACCGCAAATTTTGTAATGGCCTGGCTGGCACACTCCAGGATGATAATTATGCGTCATCGATTTGCAAATACGTTAAAACCGTAACGCCGGAAAGAATCGATCTCCTGATTGAATATGCTGAAAAACTTGAAGCCGAAGTCACAGACATGGCAGTACAGCTCGCTAACGCCGAGAGCAAGTGCAGGGCGCTGGCGGCGGAGAATGGTCGCTACTCCATGTCAGCAGGACAGGCAGACCAAAGAATGTCTGAATCTCGGGCGGTGCGTTCAGCGCTTGGCTTCCAGGAAGACGCAGATGATGTCTCGCCATCAGACTTGGTGGAAAAGATTCAATCACTAATCACTGAACAAGAGATGCTGTGCAGCGCACATCCGCAGCCACTTGGTCCAATTATGGACTCGGCGATAGATGCTTTTAATTCTGCTGAAATGCCGGAAACAGGGATGCTCAATGCTTTCTTCATCCTGCGTGACAGCATTATTGTCAAAACCCCAGCGACAGACGCTTTCCTGGCTGAAGTTCGGGCGCAGGGTGTGGAGATGTACGCCGAGCATTTGACACGCAAAGCCATCGCAAGTGGAGAGAATAAAAACCATGCCTACGCATACTTAGCTAATAACTTCGCCGCCCAACTTCGCAAAGGAGCCGCGCTATGAGTATCACAGTCGAAAAAATGAATGTACTGGCATTCACTGTCACCGGCGCTGAACGTATCGACCCGATTCGCGTGATGATTGAAAACTATGAACCAGGAAAAGGTCGCATCACTATTACCTGCTATGGAGCAGCGTGGACGGGGGCATGGTTTTCAATGGGAGGCGATTCAGTACAGGAATTCATTAAGCGAGTAAGCAATGAGTACCTGATCGGATGCTTCGACCCGCAACTGCAAAGTACCGTTGATGACGACAATGATGCGAACCTTATTTTTGTGAAGTCTGAAATCATCAAACTTCGCCGGCAATTGGAGATTAGCCACGAAGAAGCAAGGGTTATGTGGGATGAGGCAGAAGGTGCCGATGACGTGAAGGCGAGCTGCTGCGATTACCTTGTCGGTGACAAGTTGCTTAACCTGCTGGGTGATGACCCATGGTATGCGAAATGGCCGACTGCGCCAAACCACAAATATCAATACCTCGATCGCATCGTTAGCGCTGTACGTGATGGACTTAACCAGCTGGAGGCCGCCCAATGACAGCACTCAACAAACATGCTCAGTTGCGTAAAGAACTTTCAAACCCGGCAACAGGTAGTAACCACCATCTGCGAAAGCTGGCCCTGTCGTTGCTGGATGATTTGGAAGCCGCAGAGAAGCGCATAGCAGAACTGCGAGACTGGAACGCTGGCCTTGCACAAGAGTCATTCACGTATCAGCAGAAGGTAGCAGAGTTGGAGTCGCGGACGGTTGTAGTAAAGCAATTCGATGACTTCCAGATTGTCCACTATGGCGGTTCTGAGGATTACGCGAAAGGTTATATCGACTGTCAGAACAACTACAACAAAGCGCTTGTCGCCGCTGGCATTGGCGTGAAGGGGGAATGAGATGAGCAAATTTACAGATGTACACGACCTGTTAACCGCGTACCAGAAACAGGCTCGGAAGATACCACCTAAGGGTGTTTATGCCTCAAGGCATCGTCAGGTTGAGGCGCAGGCGGCTCACGTACGCAAGTTAATGCGCAAGCGTCGTCGGTCAGTTGGCAAGTCAAATAAGCTCGGTTGTCGCTTTACGGCGGAAATGCGCGTAGCACTGATTTGTGACATGAACTTTTGGGCGCTGGTGTGTCGTTCTAATAGACAGAACGTCAACCTGGCTAATGAAGTCGTCGCCGTTGGCATTGGCATTGGCGTGAAGCAACTGTCTTGAGCACCACCAAATTAAAAGGCCAAATTATGGAAAGAATTGTCCCATCCTT
>NZ_JAWPBF010000029.1:0-32084 GCF_033341895.1 Citrobacter sp. HN-141
TTTCTCTTCAACCGAACCGGCTGTTTGTGTGAAGTGATTCACATCCGCCGTGTCGATGGAGGCGCATTATAGGGAGTTTCCCTCAGCCCGCAACCCTTAAATGACAGAAAAATGACTGACTGCTGCAATCCCCAGCAAAAGCCCGTCTTATACCCATTTACACACAGAGTTATCCACAAAAATAAGGATCTCTTTCGAGAGTCACTTGGTTTTATCCCTTATCAATAGAGATGAAATAATGGAATTGGGGGAAAGAGAAAAATTCGCGAGCGTTGCGCAAACGTTTTCGTTACAATGCCCCCGCACAACAAGGATGCCCCGTAAGGGGCGTTAGCTGAGTTTTTACGCAAGAATTCACCTAACGCTCTCTGTAATAGTCAAATCCAGGGGATTTACCATGCAACAACGTCGTCCAGTCCGCCGCGCTCTGCTCAGTGTTTCTGACAAGGCCGGTATCATCGAATTCGCTCAGGCACTTTCCGCACGCGGTGTGGAGCTGCTGTCTACAGGTGGCACTGCGCGCCTGTTAGCGGAGAAAGGTCTGCCAGTGACCGAAGTTTCCGATTACACCGGCTTCCCGGAAATGATGGATGGACGCGTGAAGACCCTGCATCCGAAAGTCCACGGCGGCATTCTTGGTCGTCGCGGTCAGGATGACGGAATTATGGAACAGCACGGCATCGCCCCTATCGATATGGTTGTCGTTAACCTTTACCCATTTGCCGAAACCGTGGCACGCGAAGGTTGCTCGCTGGAAGATGCAGTAGAGAACATCGATATCGGTGGCCCAACCATGGTGCGCTCCGCCGCCAAGAACCATAAAGATGTTGCCATCGTGGTGAAGAGCAGCGACTACGACGCCATTATTAAAGAGATGGATGCTAACGAAGGCTCTCTGACCCTCGACACCCGTTTCGATCTCGCAATTAAAGCCTTCGAACACACAGCCGCCTACGACAGCATGATTGCCAACTACTTCGGCAGCATGGTTCCGGCTTACCACGGTGAGAGCAAAGAAGCCGCCGGTCGTTTCCCGCGTACGCTGAACCTGAACTTCATTAAGAAGCAGGATATGCGCTACGGCGAGAACAGCCACCAGCAGGCTGCCTTCTATATAGAAGAGAATGTTAAAGAAGCGTCCGTTGCCACCGCACAGCAGGTACAGGGCAAAGCGCTTTCCTACAACAATATCGCCGATACCGACGCGGCGCTGGAGTGCGTGAAAGAGTTCAGCGAGCCAGCCTGTGTGATCGTTAAGCACGCTAACCCGTGTGGCGTAGCGGTAAGTACCTCTATTCTGGACGCGTACGACCGCGCCTATAAAACCGACCCGACTTCCGCGTTCGGCGGCATCATCGCTTTCAACCGGGAACTGGATGCCGAAACCGCACAGGCAATTATCTCCCGTCAGTTCGTGGAAGTGATCATCGCCCCGTCCGCAACCGAAGACGCACTGAAAATCACCGCCGCCAAACAGAACGTTCGCGTTCTGACCTGCGGCCAGTG
Source organism: Citrobacter sp. HN-141 (assembly GCF_033341895.1). Lineage (NCBI taxonomy): Bacteria > Pseudomonadati > Pseudomonadota > Gammaproteobacteria > Enterobacterales > Enterobacteriaceae > Citrobacter > Citrobacter sp. HN-141. Next base: position 1,507 of record NZ_JAWPBF010000029.1, read on the forward strand.
GGCACAACGTGTACCGGGCCTCGACTTCAAACGCGTTAACGGCGGCCTGCTGGTTCAGGACAGGGATCTGGGTATGGTGAGCGAAAGCGAACTGCGAGTGGTGTCTAAACGCCAGCCGACCGAGCAAGAGCTGCGCGATGCGCTGTTCTGCTGGAAAGTGGCGAAGTTCGTGAAATCCAACGCCATTGTTTATGCCAAAGAGAACATGACTATCGGCATAGGCGCCGGCCAGATGAGCCGCGTGTACTCCGCGAAAATCGCTGGGATTAAAGCGGCTGACGAAGGTCTGGAAGTAAAAGGCTCCGCCATGGCCTCTGACGCCTTCTTCCCGTTCCGCGATGGTATTGATGCCGCTGCCGCCGTTGGCGTGAGCTGCGTTATCCAGCCCGGTGGTTCTATCCGTGATGACGAAGTCATTGCCGCTGCCGATGAACACGGTATCGCGATGATCTTTACCGACATGCGCCACTTCCGCCATTAATCCACGGAGCAGACGATGAAAGTATTAGTGATTGGCAACGGCGGGCGCGAGCACGCCCTGGCCTGGAAAGCGGCGCAGTCGCCGCTGGTCGATACCGTTTTTGTTGCACCGGGTAACGCGGGCACCGCACTGGAACCTGCACTGCAAAACGTGGCTATCGCGGTAACCGATATCCCTGCACTGCTGAGCTTTGCCCAGAACGAGAAGATCGATCTGACCATCGTTGGTCCGGAAGCGCCGCTGGTAATTGGCGTAGTCGATGCTTTCCGCGCCGCCGGTCTGAAAATTTTCGGCCCAACCGAAGGTGCTGCACAACTGGAAGGCTCCAAAGCCTTCACCAAAGATTTCCTCGCCCGTCATCATATCCCGACCGCGGAATATCAGAACTTCACTGAGATTGAGCCAGCGCTGGCCTATCTGCGTGAGAAAGGCGCACCGATTGTTATCAAAGCCGACGGTCTGGCCGCCGGTAAAGGCGTTATCGTGGCGATGACGCAGGAAGAAGCCGAAGCCGCCGTTCATGACATGCTGGCAGGAAACGCTTTTGGCGATGCGGGCCACCGCATTGTTATCGAAGAGTTCCTCGACGGCGAAGAAGCGAGCTTTATCGTGATGGTCGACGGCGAGCACGTGCTGCCGATGGCCACCAGCCAGGACCACAAACGCGTGGGCAACGGCGATACCGGTCCGAATACCGGCGGGATGGGGGCTTACTCCCCTGCCCCGGTGGTGACTGATGAAGTGCACCAGCGCACCATGGAACGCATCATCTGGCCAACCGTAAAAGGCATGGCGGCGGAAGGGAATACCTACACTGGCTTCCTGTATGCGGGCCTGATGATCGACAAGCAGGGCAATCCGAAGGTTATCGAGTTCAACTGCCGCTTTGGCGATCCGGAAACCCAGCCGATCATGCTGCGCATGAAGTCGGATCTGGTGGATCTTTGCCTGGCCGCCTGCGAGGGCAAGCTGGATGAGAAAACCTCCGAGTGGGACGAACGCGCTTCTCTGGGCGTGGTGATTGCCGCGGGCGGTTACCCGGGCAACTACCACACCGGTGATGAGATCCACGGCCTGCCGTTAGAGGAAATCGAAGGCGCTAAAGTATTCCATGCGGGTACGACATTGTCAGATGACGATCGCGTGCTGACCAACGGCGGTCGCGTACTGTGCGCCACCGCATTGGGGCATACCGTTGCCGAAGCACAGCAACGTGCTTACGCCTTAATGACGGATATTCGCTGGGATGGCAGCTTTAGCCGTAACGACATCGGCTGGCGTGCCATCGAACGCGAGCAGCGCTAACGCGAAATTTTCGCCAGCAGCGTTTTGCGTGTAATACCTAACTGACGGGCGGCTTCGGTTTTGTTGCCGCCCGTTTTGTCCAGCGCCGCCAGGATCACCTCTTTTTCAACATCCACCAGCGGTTGGATCTCACCACTGAACTCTGCTTTTATCGGCGTTGCCGCGATTGCCATCGGCAGCTCACGCTCAGAGATATATTCCCCCGTCAGCAACACTACCGCCCGTTCAATTGCATTTTCCAGCTCGCGAATATTCCCCGGCCAATCGTAGTGGATCAGCAGATCCATCGCCTGTGGCGTAAAGCCTTTCACCGCTTTGCGGTTACGTTCGGCAAAACGCTGGAGAAAATGCTCAGCCAGCAGCGGAATATCTTCCCGACGCTGGCGTAAAGCAGGCATTTCAATGGTGACGACGTTCAGGCGATAGTAGAGATCCTGACGAAAGCGCCCGGCGCTGACTTCTTCCGCGAGGCAGCGATGCGTGGCGGCAATCAGCCGAACATCAACCGCAATAGTCTGGTTGCTGCCAACACGCTGCACTTCCCGCTCCTGGATAGCCCGCAGCAGGCGCACCTGCATCAGCGGCGAGATATCGCCAATCTCATCAAGAAATAACGTGCCGCCATCGGCTTCAACAAAGCGCCCTTCCCGGCGTTTATCCGCACCGGTAAAGGCGCCTTTCTCATGACCAAACAGCTCGGACTCCAGCAGCGACTCATTCAGCGCCGCGCAGTTGAGCGTCACCAGTGGTTTCTCACTGCGTGCGCTGCTGGCGTGTAGCGCCCGGGCCACCAGCTCTTTCCCCGTCCCGGAATCACCATGAATAAGCACTGTGGCGTCCGACGGGGCCACCATCGCAATCTCATTAAGCAGTTGCTGCATCGCCGGACTGTTGCCAATCATGCCAAACTGCGCAGCCGTTGCCGACGGCAGTTCCGCACCGCTTTCCCGCGTATGTGCCAATGCCTTTTCCAGCGTGTCCTGCAGACGGTCAAAATCCAGCGGTTTGATTAAGTAATCCAGTGCACCGGTTTTCAGTGCTTCTACGGCGGTCTCCACGCTGGAAAACGCCGTCATAATCAATACCGGAATCGCCGGATTCAGCGCTTTAATCTCTTTGAGCGTTGCGATGCCGTCCATCTCCGCCATGCGCACATCGCACAACACCAGATCGAAAACATGTTCGTGCACCAGCTCCAGCGCCGCCCGCCCGCTATAGGCCAGCACGACCTCATAACCCCAGCCACGCAGCAGCGCCTGTAAAATGGTGCAGTGGCTGATATCGTCATCTACCACCAGAATAGTGATTTTTCCGCGCGTCATCCTTGTTAATCCTGTTGTTTCGCTTTGGTCGGCAGCCAAAGGGTAAAGGCCGCGCCTTTGCCCTCAACGCTTGCCACCTGAATGGTACCACCGTGCTGTTCGACTATGTTCTGCACAACCGCCAGCCCCAGCCCCGTACCATCGGCTTTGGTCGTAAAGTAAGGTGTAAATATCGCCTCCAACTGCTCAGGTGCAATTCCCTTTCCGCTATCGGCAACCACAATTTTAACGCGTTCGGCGCTGCTTTCACTCGCTTCAACCGTAATCGTGCCCTGGTGACCAATCGCATGAATGGCGTTCAGATACAGGTTCAGCAGGACCTGCGTCAGCCGGTCAGGATCGGCCTGAATGGTTGGTAGTGCAGGATTTACCGTAAACCGTAACTGAATTTCCCGACTTTGAGCATCCTGACTTACCAGATGCAATGAGTGAGTGATGACTTCATTGAGATCCACTTTCTGGAGCGCAAGGTGCGCGGGTTTCACCAGTTCAAGGAGTTCGCTCACCACTCGATTTAAGCGGTCTGCCTCTTTCGCCATCACCTGTGCCAGCTCGTGCGACTCGCCTCCTGCTGGGGTTCGTTCGGCAAAATACTTCGCTAAGCCTTTGATCGATGAAAGCGGATTGCGAATCTCATGTGCAACCCCGGCCGCCAGATGCCCAAGCGCCATCAGTTTTTCTTTCCGCTTCATCGCATCCTGCAATTCCTTGTACGAACGCTGATAGCGCTGATACCAGAAGAACGTCAGCACGGTGGCCAGCAGCACGGCCGCCAGCGCAGAGAGGACTATCAGGGTGTTACGCCACTCCCTTGCCTGAGTCGCGGCCAGATCGCTGGCATCAAAGGCGATAAATATGGTTTGTGCAGGGGTGATAAGCTGCCCGTCATTGCTGACGCAGCGTGCCATGCCATGGCGTCCTGGACCATACATCGGCTGAAACTGGCGATAAATTTCCAGGGCCGGCGTTTTTTCACCATCCCTGGCTGGGATTTCAATATTCCGCCAGCTTTCTTGCTCCCTTGGGCTAAGCTGTCGCAGGACATCCGATGAATAGAGCGTTTTACCGACCATCGCGGAATTGCTGTGGGTAATAATGACGCCATGTTCATCAACAACGGCAAACCATAACACACCGGGTTGTACAGCCATTTCCTCCAGCAGCGTCTGCTGCTGGGCATGATGCATACGCATCCCCATGCCTACGCGCGTACCAGACTCCAGGGCGCGGATCAGCACGCTGCCTTTTTCCAGCAACGTTTGCCGTGCGGCGCCACTTTCCCGCCCATAGTCCCGAATGGTCATAATCGAAAACCAGCCGACCAAAACCAGGATTGCCGCCAGCAAGAGTCGGCTCAACCACTTTGCCACCGTATCCTTATAAAGACGCATACGCTCTCCCTTCACCCGCTAGTTCCTTTCATCGTCGCAGGTATACAGCAGAAATCATGCCATTTTTTCCCCCTGATAACCCTGCCCTCGGACACAAACTGCTGAAAGCCAGCGGGTAAAAATGACCCGCTGGTTACGCTCAGGCGAGTCATTTTTACTCACTTTGCACCAGGCAAACCACGCGTGATGCCTGCAGAACGGGAGTCTCCGGTCTGGCACGGAAGATGCAAAAGGGAATGTAAGCTAACCAACAGGAGAACGAACGATGAAACGGAACAACAAACTGGCACTGATTGCACTCTCTCTTATCGCACTGGGCTCCACCCCGGTACTGGCGCAGAATCACTGGGGATATGGCGACGGAATGCAGCAACGGGGCGGTATGCCAATGACCGCTGAGCAGCAGGCTGCCGCGCAGAAAATCTATGATGATTACTATTCCCAGACCAGCGCGTTGCGTCAACAGCTGACATCCAAACGTTATGAGTACAATGCACTATTAACAGCCAGCTCACCGGACACGGCAAAAATTAATGCCGTAGCAAAAGAGATGGAAGCGTTGAATCAGTCTCTGGACGAGCAGCGCGTTAAACGCGATGTCGCAATGGCGCAGGCTGGCGTGCCACGTGGCGCGGGAATGGGCTACGGCGGATGCGGCGGTAACTATCGCGGCGGTGGTCATATAGGGATGGGGCACTGGTAAAGGACTTAATGCCTGATGGCGCTATGCTAATCAGGCCTACAGATGGATAAGACGCATTTGCGTCACCATCCGACGTTAAAATGTTTTCTCTTTCGGCTGCCAGTGACAAAAATCCTCATTGGCAACCAGCAGTAGCTGGGACCCTTCGGGCGCTTCCAGCCATGCCACGCTCACGTCGACCGACGAGTGGCTCTGGCGGCGCTCAATATGACTTATCGCCCACGAATCTAAATCGGGCTTAATTGTCTCGCCTTCACACGTAGTAACCGTGCGTTCAGCACCATGCCAGCGTCCCTGATGTAAAACCACACGCCCCTGACGCAGCGCATCGCTGGTCTTGCGAATTTGATCGGCACGATAGCGGTACAACGCGATTTGATCGCTGGAAAGCTGCTGCTTTTGCCCGTCGACTTCACGTTGCATGAAACTCAGTTCGCCGCGGTCATCGAAGCGGATGCGAATATGTTCCGGCGGTTTACTGTAAACATTGAGTTCTATCAGAGAGAGCGTATCTCCCTGCCAGCGGTATTCACTGGTGGTGGTATCGCCGTTACGCCACGGACTCAATACCGAGAGCAAGTGAACATCGTCACTGGAATCTTTACGCCAGACGCGTACCGCCCCCTGCTCGCCAACATAACCGCTGGCCGTGAACGGAGGAAGCTCGGAATGACGACTACAGGCCGACAGCAACAGCACACCTGAAAGCCAGAGCGTATGACGCCAGATGGACAAAAGGGGCGAAACCGCCCCTTCGTTAAAACTGTTCACTGCCACGCGAATTACTTAACCGCGTCTTTCAGTGCTTTACCAGAAACAAATGCCGGTACGTTAGCTGCGGCGATTTTGATTTCTTTACCGGTCTGCGGGTTGCGGCCAGTGCGCTCAGCACGGTGGTTCACTTTGAAGGTACCGAAACCAACCAGTTGTACAGCATCGCCTTCTTTCAGAGACTCAGTAATAGCAGCCAGAGTGGATTCCAGAGCAGCTTTAGCCTGTGTTTTAGACAGTTCTGCTTTGTCTGCAATTACATCAATCAGTTGAGTCTTGTTCATAAGTTATCCTTACAATGTGTTTATCGCTTGCTAAGCATCGAGTGCGACGGAAATGCCAGAAAAGCACTCTCCTGCATACACGCACCGATAGCCACTTTTTTTCGCCCCCCAAATGTAGACCAGACGGGGGGCGGATGGGAAGCCTTCAGGCACGACAAATCAGGCGTTAAATCACGTTTTGTTGTGTCATTGCTGAAAATTTATACCAATATTGCTCTCGCCAGCCTCGCGCAGGTCTGCTCGCAGCCCTTTTATCAGCTCAATATCGCGTTCTTCACAGTCAGCCAAAAGTCGGAATATTTCCCACTGAATATCCCATTCTTGCTCAACGGCAGGGTTTTCTTTTAGCTCTTCATCGGTCATTTCGCGACCGGCCTGGGTCATTTCCAGCATCGCGACTGTGGTAATTGAAGCCTTACTGACTTCAATAGCATGTTCCAGCGTTTCGCCACTCAGACGTGAATGCATCAGTTCGCTTAATGCCACGCAGGCATCAATCGCAGGATAAACGCCGTACAGATCGTAATCATCTGCCGACGGGATAGCCTCTTCAAATTTTTCCAGTTGGCTGTCAAAATTGATTTTGGCATCTTTAACCGTCAGCGCTTCCCAAATCAAATCCAGGATTCGACGATAAATCTGCCCATCGCCAAATTCAGTTTGCTTGCAGAACATCGCGTAGTTGGGATACATGCGCTCGCACAGGCAGGCCATAAACGTAACGTGCTGCCAGCTTTCCAGCTTCTCCAGACGCAAGTGAATCGGGTTTTGTAACATGATGAGCTCTCAAATACGGAAATTAGCGGCAGTTTACCCGATATGGGCCTTTTTTGCTGCAAGCCGCGTAAAAGCCGGGCGTTCAGATGCTACCGCATCTGCCCAGCGTGTTGGTTCTGGCAGACGATAGCCGTTCATACAGCGCTGCACCCACACCAGGGCACTGTCCATGCTCACGCGGTGACCCGTAGAGATAAACAACGGATTACAGCGTGCTTTGCTGCGCCAGACCCAGGCCAGCGGCTCACCTTTATCCAGCAGCGGCGCTAGAGCCCCGGGTTCGGCGGCGAGCGGTTCAAATTTGCCGCACAGTCGTTTTTTCGCCACACCAATCGTCGGAACATCCACCAGCAGACCAAAATGACTGGCGACGCCCAGACGGCGAGGATGGGAAATGCCGTGCCCATCGACAAACAGCAGGTCCGGCTTGTGTGACAGCTGTTGCCAGGCGGCCATCAGCGCGGGAGTTTCGCGAAAGGAGAGAAAGCCGGGAATATACGGCATGGTGGTGGCAATACGCGCCACCTTGTATTCAACCAGCTCCAGCGTGGGATATTTCAGCAGGACCATCGCAGCCCGCGTCACTTCACCGCCCTGCTCAAACCCGACATCCGCCCCACCGATCAGATCCGGCGGATCGTTCTTCAGACGATCCTCGCGGATCACTGAAGAGGCCAGTTCAAGCTGCTGTGCGCGTAATGACGCGAGATCCATGATGACTCCTTAGCGGTGGTACTGTTCGGACAACCGATGTACCGCCTCCACAAAGACACCCGCATGTTCCGGCGGCACGTCCTGGTGAATACCGTGACCCAGGTTAAAGACATGACCTTCACCCTGACCGAATCCAGCCAGAATCGTTGCCACTTCTTCTTCGATACGCGCCGGTGGTGCATACAACATCGACGGGTCCATATTGCCCTGTAGCGCCACTTTATGACCAACACGACGACGCGCATCGGCAATGTCAGTGGTCCAGTCGAGACCTAACGCATCACAGCCGGTTTCCGCCATCGCTTCCAGCCACTGACCGCCGCCTTTGGTAAACAGCGTCACCGGTACACGACGACCTTCGTTCTCGCGCAGCAGGCCATCGACGATTTTGTGCATGTAATACAGGGAGAACTGCTGATAGTCGCGACCGGTCAGCACGCCCCCCCAGGTATCGAAAATCATCACCGACTGCGCGCCCGCTTTGATCTGCGCGTTCAGGTACAGCGTGACGCTTTTCGCCAGCTTATCAAGCAACAGATGTAGCGCTTTTGGATCGGCATACATCATCTTTTTAATCACGGTAAACGCTTTGCTACTGCCACCTTCAACCATATAGGTCGCCAGCGTCCACGGGCTGCCAGAGAAGCCGATCAGCGGCACTTCACCTTTCAGCTCACGCCGAATGGTACGTACTGCATTCATCACGTAGCCCAGCTCATCTTCCGGGTCTGGAACGGGCAGTTTTTCCACATCAGCCTTACTGGTGACAGGAGAGGTAAAGCGTGGGCCTTCCCCGGCTTCAAAATAGAGCCCAAGTCCCATCGCATCCGGGATAGTCAGAATGTCCGAAAAGAGGATCGCGGCATCAAGTTTATAGCGACGCAGCGGCTGCAGCGTGACTTCGCAGGCCAGCTCGGCATTTTTGCACAGCGCCATAAAATCGCCCGCTTCGGCACGGGTAGCTTTGTATTCCGGTAGATAGCGGCCCGCCTGGCGCATCATCCATACCGGAGTGACATCAACGGGCTGGCGCAGCAGCGCACGCAGATAACGATCGTTCTTCAGTTCGGTCATTTTTGCAGTTCCTTATTGCGTCAGTCCGTCAGTGTATCACCACTCGCTCTTTACTCGTACTCAGCCCGACACATTGCCACAGTATCTTCAATCAATCGACGCGCGACAGTACCCGGCGGAGGCAAGAGCGGTAAATCGTCATAGCGATACCAGTTCGCTTCCAGCAGCTCTTTCGGGTCGATGACGATTTCGCCGCTATCATACTCCGCCATAAATGCGGTCATCAAAGACTGCGGGAATGGCCACGGCTGAGAAGTGACATAGCGCAGGTTTTTCACCTTAATGCCGCTCTCTTCCATGACTTCACGCGCTACCGCCTGTTCCAAGGTCTCGCCCACTTCGACAAAACCCGCCAGTACGGTATGCACGCCGTTACGATGGCGAACATGTTGGGCAAGCAGGATGGAATCATCTCGGCGAATAGCGACGATTATGCAGGGAGCAATTTGCGGATAATAACGTTCACGGCAGTGGCTACAGAGCATCGCCCACTCCGTTTTACTCGGGTGCATGGGATGGCCGCAGTAGCCGCAGAATTTATGCGAGCGATAGAACTCTGCCAGCTGTACGCCGCGTCCGGCCAGTTGAAACAGGCCAACGTCCTGGTCAATGACCTGGCGCACCGACCCCATATCGTGTCGACGCTGCTGCTGCACCAGCCAGACAGTCTCCCCTTCCCACTCGCCTATTGGCAGCGCGCGCTGACCAATCAGATCAAAACGGGCTGCGTCGCCATAAGGTAGCTCGCCATGAGGTAACCATAACTTTTGCTCATGACTGACGATCCACCAGCCACTATCTAATTTTTCAATTATACGATCCATATCTCTTGCGCAACCTTTGCTTCACAGGCATGTTGTTTACATTATTTTTACATTTACGGGTGAGCAGTTCCTAAACACCATCTTGCGGAGTCAATCATGCTAAACCAGCTGGAAAGCCTGACGGAGCACGTCGGAGGAAGTAATAAACTGGTTGATCGCTGGCTACATGTACGTAAGCACCTGCTCGTGGCTTACTACAATCTGGTTGGCATTAAGCCTGGCAAAGAATCGTACATGCGACTCAATGAAAAGGCGCTGGATGATTTTTGTCAGAGCCTGGTCGATTACCTCTCCACCGGACACTTCAGTATTTATGAACGTATTCTCCATAAATTGGAAGGGAACGGGCAGCTTTTAAAAGCCACAAAAATTTGGCCGCTGCTGGAAGCCAATACGCAGCTGATCATGGACTACTATGATTCCAGCCTGGAAACTGCGATTGATCATGATAACTTCCTTGAATTTCAACAGGTTTTATCGGATCTCGGCGAAGCGCTAGAAGCCCGATTCGTGCTGGAAGATAAGCTGATCATGCTGGTATTTGACGCGATGCACGAGAGTAGCACTCTCAAACGTCATGCTTGAGATTTACGGCATTAACGCGTAGTTTACATTCATTGCCTCTTTACTGAGGTTACTTCTTGTCGGAGTGCTTATTTTCCACAGCAGCATGAGTGGAAAAGGCTGAGACCGTTAATTCGGGATCCGCGGAACCTGATCAGGTTAAAACCTGCGAAGGGAACAAGAGTCAATCTGCAATAGCATCGCCCCCCGGGCGAGCTTATCTCTTGCTTCATCCGTCGTCTGACAAGCCATATCCTTACTTTTATTTGGAATGAGCTATGTCTGCCACTACTAAACCATCACGCCGCGAACAGCGCGCTCAAGCCCAACACTTTATCGATACCCTGGAAGGGACCGCCTTCCCTAACTCAAAACGCATTTATATTACCGGTTCGCAGCCGGATATCCGCATTCCGATGCGCGAAATTCAGCTCAGCCCGACGCTGACTGGCGGTAGCAAAGACAACCCGCAGTTCGAAGAGAACGAAGCCGTTCCGGTATACGACACCTCCGGACCGTATGGCGATCCTGACGTGGCGATTAACGTCCTGCAGGGTCTGACAAAACTGCGCCAGGCGTGGATTGCGGCACGTAACGATAGCGAAGAATTAGACGACCGTAGTTCCGCTTATACCAAAGAACGTCTGGCCGACGATGGCCTGGACGAACTGCGTTTCACCGGCCTGCTGACGCCAAAGCGCGCCAAAGCCGGTAAGTGTGTCACCCAGCTACACTACGCCCGCCAGGGAATAGTGACCCCGGAGATGGAGTTCATCGCCATCCGTGAAAACATGGGCCGCGAGCGCATTCGCAGTGAAGTGCTTCGCCACCAGCATCCGGGGATGAACTTTGGCGCACGCCTGCCGGAAAACATCACACCGGAATTCGTGCGTGATGAAGTAGCCGCGGGCCGCGCGATTATTCCTGCCAACATCAACCACCCGGAATCCGAGCCGATGATTATCGGTCGCAACTTTCTGGTGAAGGTTAACGCCAACATCGGCAACTCTGCCGTCACCTCCTCTATCGAAGAAGAGGTAGAAAAACTGGTGTGGTCGACGCGCTGGGGCGCGGACACGGTGATGGATCTCTCCACCGGCCGCTACATTCACGAAACCCGTGAATGGATACTGCGTAACAGCCCAGTGCCAATTGGTACCGTGCCGATCTACCAGGCGCTGGAGAAGGTCAACGGGATCGCCGAAGATCTCACCTGGGAAGCTTTCCGCGATACGCTGCTGGAGCAGGCCGAACAGGGCGTCGACTACTTCACCATTCACGCGGGCGTGCTGCTGCGCTACGTGCCGATGACCGCCAAACGCCTGACCGGTATTGTCTCACGCGGTGGTTCGATCATGGCGAAATGGTGCCTTTCTCATCACAAAGAGAACTTCCTGTACGAACATTTCCGCGAGATTTGCGAAATCTGCGCCGCCTACGACGTCTCTTTGTCGCTGGGTGACGGCCTGCGCCCGGGTTCAATTCAGGATGCGAACGACGAAGCACAGTTCTCCGAGCTGCATACGCTGGGTGAGCTGACCAAAATCGCCTGGGAATACGACGTGCAGGTGATGATTGAAGGCCCGGGTCATGTACCCATGCATATGATCCAGCGCAACATGACCGAAGAGCTGGAGCACTGCCATGAAGCACCGTTTTACACCTTAGGACCATTGACCACCGACATCGCGCCAGGTTACGACCACTTCACTTCCGGGATCGGTGCGGCGATGATCGGCTGGTTTGGCTGCGCGATGCTGTGCTACGTCACGCCAAAAGAGCACCTCGGCCTGCCGAACAAAGAAGATGTGAAGCAAGGGCTGATTACCTACAAGATTGCCGCCCACGCAGCTGACTTAGCAAAAGGTCATCCGGGCGCGCAGATCCGCGATAACGCCATGTCGAAAGCGCGTTTCGAATTCCGCTGGGAAGACCAGTTTAACCTCGCGCTCGACCCGTTCACAGCCCGTGCCTACCACGATGAAACACTGCCACAGGAGTCCGGCAAGGTCGCCCACTTCTGCTCCATGTGCGGACCGAAGTTCTGCTCGATGAAAATCAGCCAGGAGGTTCGCGACTACGCTGCTGCACAAACGATTGAAGTCGGCATGGCGGATATGTCGGAGAACTTCCGTGCCAAAGGCGGCGAAATCTACCTCAAAAAAGAGGAGGAGTAATGTACCAGCCTGATTTCCCAACCGTGCCGTTCCGCCTCGGGCTTTACCCGGTGGTGGACAGCGTGCAATGGATTGAACGCCTGCTGCAGGCGGGCGTACGTACGATCCAACTGCGCATTAAAGATAAGCGTGATGAAGAGGTCGAAGCCGACGTTATCGCCGCCATTGAACTGGGTCGTTGCTATAACGCCCGGCTGTTTATCAACGACTACTGGCGTCTGGCAATTAAGCACCACGCTTACGGCGTGCATCTGGGCCAGGAAGACCTTGAAACCACCGACCTGAAGGCGATTCAGGCGGCGGGGCTGCGCCTGGGGGTGTCCACTCACGATGATATGGAGATCGACGTCGCGCTCGCCGCTAAACCTTCTTATATCGCGCTGGGTCATGTCTTCCCCACGCAAACCAAGCAGATGCCTTCCGCTCCGCAGGGACTTACGCAACTGGCAAACCATATTGAACGACTAGCGGATTACCCGACCGTCGCCATTGGCGGTATCAGCCTTGAGCGCGCCCCGGCGGTGCTGGCGACCGGCGTCGGCAGCATTGCCGTGGTCAGCGCCATTACCCAGGCGGCTGACTGGCAGACCGCCACGGCGAAGTTATTGGATATCGCGGGAGTGGGCGATGAATGACCGCGACTTTATGCGTTACAGCCGGCAGATCCTGCTCGGCGATATCGCCATTGAAGGCCAGCAAAAGCTACTCGATAGCCATGTGCTGATTGTCGGTTTAGGCGGGTTAGGTTCGCCTGCTGCGCTGTATCTGGCGGGAGCTGGCATCGGCAAACTGACGCTGGTAGACGATGACGACATTCATCTGAGCAATCTGCAGCGCCAGATACTGTTTACCACTGATGATATCGCGCGTTCAAAATCGCAGGTTGCCCAGCAGCGCCTGACGCGGCTCAACCCGGATATCGAACTGGTATCGCTCCAGCAGCGACTGAAAGGCGACGCGCTCCGGCATGCGGTAGCGCGTGCCGATGTGGTGCTCGACTGTACCGATAACATGGCCACGCGCCAGGAAATTAACGCCGCCTGCGTAACACTCGACACCCCGCTCATCACCGCCAGCGCCGTCGGCTTTGGCGGCCAACTGATGGTACTGACGCCCCCGTGGGAACAAGGCTGTTACCGCTGCCTGTGGCCGGAGGATGTAGAGCCTGAACGCAACTGCCGTACCGCCGGTATCGTCGGACCGGTTGTGGGCGTGATGGGCACCTTGCAGGCGTTGGAAGCGATTAAATTGCTCAGCGGTATTGAGACGCCCAGCGGAGAGCTACGCCTGTTTGACGGTAAAACCAGCCAGTGGCGCAGCCTCGCGCTACGACGTGCCAGCGGCTGCCCGGTATGCGGAGGGCAACATGCAGATTCAGTTCAATGATGAGCCGATGCAGTGCGCCGAAGGACAAACCGTCAGTGGGCTGCTCACTGCGCTTAATCAGCTTAAACCGGGTGCGGCACTGGCACTCAATCAGCAGATCCTGCCGCGCGAGCAGTGGGAGCAGCAAATCGTGCAGGAAGGCGACCAGATCCTGCTTTTTCAGGTTATTGCAGGGGGTTGATATGTTACGTATTGCCGACAAAACGTTTGATTCGCATCTGTTCACCGGCACCGGAAAATTTGCCTCATCGCAGCTGATGGTCGAGGCGATTCGCGCCTCCGGCAGCCAACTGGTGACGCTGGCCATGAAGCGCGTGGATTTACGTCAGCACAACGATGCCATTCTGGCGCCGTTGGTAGAAGCTGGTGTGACGCTGTTGCCCAACACTTCGGGAGCAAAAACCGCTGAAGAGGCTATTTTTGCCGCCCACCTGGCGCGTGAAGCGTTGGGCACAAACTGGCTGAAATTAGAAATCCACCCGGACGCCCGCTGGCTGTTACCCGATCCGATCGAAACATTGAAAGCTGCGGAAGCACTGGTGAAACAGGGCTTCGTGGTACTGCCTTACTGTGGCGCTGACCCGGTGCTGTGCAAACGGCTGGAAGAGGTTGGCTGTTCGGCGGTGATGCCGCTCGGCGCGCCCATCGGTTCTAATCAGGGGTTGGAAACCAAAGCGATGCTGGAGATTATTATCCAGCAGGCGACCGTTCCGGTGGTGGTTGATGCCGGCATCGGCGTTCCCAGCCACGCTACGCAGGCGCTGGAGATGGGGGCCGATGCGGTTCTGGTCAACACAGCTATTGCCGTGGCCGACAGCCCGGTGATGATGGCAACCGCCTTCCGCCTGGCCGTTGAAGCGGGCTTGCTGGCACGCCAGGCGGTACCAGGAAGCAAAAGTTCGCAGGCAAGTCCCACCAGCCCACTCACTGGGTTTCTGGAGGCCTTCTCATGAAAACTTTCGCCGATCGCTGGCGACAGCTGGACTGGGACGACATCCGCCTGCGCATCCACAGTAAAACCGCGGCGGATGTGGAACGGGCGATCAATGCCTCGCAACTCACACGCGATGACTTGATGGCCTTGCTCTCCCCTGCCGCCACCGCCTATCTGGAGCCGCTGGCGCAGCGGGCGCAAAAGCTCACCCGCCAGCGTTTTGGTAACACAGTGAGCTTTTACGTGCCGTTGTATCTCTCTAATCTGTGTGCCAATGACTGCACCTACTGCGGTTTTTCGATGAGCAACCGTATCAAACGCAAAACACTGGACGAAGATGAGATACAACGGGAGTGCGCGGCCATCCGCGAGCTGGGTTTCGAGCACCTGCTGCTGGTCACCGGTGAACATCAGGCAAAAGTGGGGATGGATTACTTTCGTCGCCACTTACCCGCTATTCGCCGCCAGTTCGCCTCATTACAGATGGAGGTACAGCCGCTGTCAGAGGCTGAATATGCCGAGCTGAAGACGCTGGGGCTGGATGGCGTGATGGTGTATCAGGAGAGTTATCATGAGGCAACTTACGCTCGTCACCATTTAAAAGGGAAAAAGCAGGATTTCTTCTGGCGCCTGGAAACGCCGGACAGGCTGGGCCGCGCAGGGATCGACAAAATCGGTCTTGGCGCGTTGATTGGTTTGTCCGATAGCTGGCGGGTTGATTGTTATATGGTCGCCGAGCATCTGCTGTGGATGCAGCAACATTACTGGCAGAGCCGTTACTCCATCTCCTTCCCGAGACTACGTCCGTGTTCCGGAGGTGTAGAGCCGGCGTCAATTATGGATGAACGCCAGTTGGTGCAAACCATTTGTGCATTTCGCTTGCTGTCGCCGGACATTGAACTGTCGCTTTCCACCCGTGAATCGCCGTGGTTCCGCGACCATGTGATCCCACTGGCGATCAACAACGTCAGCGCTTTCTCGAAAACGCAACCCGGTGGTTACGCTGATAATCATCCTGAACTGGAACAGTTCTCTCCGCACGACGATCGTCGACCGCAAGCCGTTGCCGACGCATTGATTGCACAGGGATTACAACCCGTGTGGAAAGACTGGGACAGCTATCTGGGAAGGGCGTCTCAGGTGTCGTAAATCTGAGGAGATCGCACAAACGAAAAAACCCGCTTTCGCGGGTTTTTTCTTCACTGTCACTTAACTGCTCAGGCTCTGGCCTTCATCGCTATCGTAAGCGTTCGTGAGATTATCGGCAATTACAGCGCGATAACGTTAACAGCAGACGGACCTTTAGCGCCGTTCTCAACAGAGAACTCCACTTTTTGACCTTCGTCTAATGTCTTGAAATCGTTGCTCTGGATGGCTGAAAAATGCACAAATACATCTTTGCTACCGTCCTGAGGAGTGATAAAGCCGAAGCCTTTATCAGAGTTAAACCATTTTACTAAACCAGTCATTTTGTTAGACATAGATACTTCCTTTCATGTTTTTGAGCCGCTTATGCAGCGAAGATGGCCTGTTTTGCAGAAATTAACTTATGGGGCACTTAGGGAGGAGGCTCATGAAGAAGAGTATCTGAGGATAACGCTTGAACTGAGAACTGCTTTACTAAAACTGCTTGCATAAGGTCTGTGTTCCAAACCGATGTCGCTATAGTAGACTTGCTTCTAATCATTATGCAAGCATTAATTTATTTAATACCCATCAACAGGTGAAATGTTGAGCCAGTGCGGTTGCGCGAAAAGTTAACGCATTGATATACAAATAATAAAAGCCCTGACCGTTGCAGCCAGGGCTTTAAGTTACTACAAACTTCAGATTTAACATTAATAGACTTAACAATTTTGTACTGCTGTTGATACTACATTTTAAATGTACACGTTTATCACTGATAATATTGGATGCTGATACTGACTAACACTTTCCTCTATTTATCGTTAAATAAACCCAGCCAGCTTGATAATAAAACTCAAGAATGGCGACCTAAACAAGTACACTTC
This sequence comes from Citrobacter sp. HN-141, assembly GCF_033341895.1. Lineage (NCBI taxonomy): Bacteria > Pseudomonadati > Pseudomonadota > Gammaproteobacteria > Enterobacterales > Enterobacteriaceae > Citrobacter > Citrobacter sp. HN-141. The sequence continues at coordinate 18,226 of NZ_JAWPBF010000029.1, forward strand.
CCCTTGCGACATATACTCTTTGATGCGTGGCCTTACTTCCCTTGCAAGCTCTTATAAAAGAAACCTGCCAACATTAACTATTAAATCATGGCCTTACATCGTCGCACTTTTTTCACTACTTTGCGATTAGATAAATCAACTACAGAGCCTGAAAACATTGTCGATGTGCCAGGATAATAACTTCAGCATCGACTATCCCATACAACAGAATATTTCGTGGCCCTTATCGCAACCCCCTATCAAACGCTACTAACACTTACTAATTTAACAGCAAATGACTATTTCTCCGCTGTTAAGTATTAACATACGGGTTTAAAAAACAGTGTCAATACTGTTTTTAATAACATGTCTTTATTGACAGTAATTATTAATATCTACGCCTGAGCACTATGGGAAAAACGGCTTTTTGGGTCAGACCAGGCCGGCCTGAGTCTCATTTGTAACCGGTTTCAGGAAAAATGGCATTTCTTTGTGATGCCAGACACACAATCGTCGCAAAGCGGTTGTTGCTGTTGCCCGCACGAGATAATTATCAAGAAATACCTGTTGATCGAGACTCACTATGAAAAACATCGTTTTATGCTGTGCCGCCGGAATGTCCACCAGCATGCTGGTGCAAAGGATGAAAGATGCCGCCCAGAAAAAAGGCGTCGATGTGACTATCAAAGCAGTCCCGGTGGCTGAGTTTGAAGAAAATATCGCCACTGCAGATATTGTTTTACTCGGTCCGCAGGTTAAGTATGAACAGGCCAAGCTGCAGGCGCTCGCCGACCCGTTAGGTAAAAAGGTCGCCGTTATCGATATGATGGATTACGGCATGATGAAAGGTGATGCCGTACTGGACAAAGCACTGAAACTGCTGGAGTAATGGCATGGAAGAGTTAGAAACAATCATCATGGAATTACTCGTGAATGCGGGTGCTGCCCGCAGCCAGGCCCTCACAGCGCTGCAACTGGCGCGTAAAGGTGATTTCACGGGTGCAGAACAAGCGATGACGGAATCACGCGAGTTCGTTAAACAAGCGCATAAAATTCAGACCCAACTTATCGGTATAGACGAAGGTACGGGAAAGTTACCGGTCAATCTCATCACAGTCCATTCGCAGGACCACCTGATGAATGCCATGGTGATTCAGGATCTGGCCGGCGATATGATTGAGCTTTATCGGCGGTTACCACCGGTAAATTAATGATACAGCCGGATGGCTTCGTAGGCCTGATAAGCACCGCGCCATCAGGCATAAACATAGATATAAAAAAACCCGCCGAAGCGGGTTTTTTATTAGGGTCAGCAACGATTAATCGTTATCAGAACCGCCCAGACCTGCGTTCAACAGTTCTGCCAGGCTGGCAGAAGCATCTTCAGCAGTGACCTGCGGTGCAGCTGGCAGTTCGCCTGCTGCGCGGCGGCGCATACGATCCTGGTGGTACGCATAACCGGTACCAGCCGGGATCAGACGACCCACGATGACGTTCTCTTTCAGACCGCGCAGTTCATCACGTTTACCTGCAACAGCGGCTTCGGTCAGGACACGCGTGGTTTCCTGGAACGATGCTGCAGAGATGAAGGACTCGGTTGCCAGAGACGCTTTGGTGATACCCAGCAGATCGCGGGAGAATGTTGCACCCACTTTGCCGTTCGCTTCCAGCTCGCGGTTAGCGATCTTGACGCGAGAGTATTCAACCTGCTCGCCTTCGAGGAAGTCGGAGCTACCCGCATTTTCGATGGTGGCTTTACGCAGCATCTGACGAACGATAACTTCGATGTGTTTATCGTTAATCTTAACACCCTGCAGACGGTATACGTCCTGAACTTCGTTAACGATGTAACGAGTTACAGCATGCACACCACGCAGACGCAGGATGTCGTGCGGCGCTTCCGGACCGTCGGAAACTACGTCACCACGTTCTACGCGTTCACCTTCGAACACGTTGAGCTGACGCCATTTCGGAATCATCTCTTCGTAAGGTTCGCTACCGTCTACCGGAGTGATAACCAGACGACGTTTACCTTTGGTTTCTTTACCGAAGGAAATGATGCCGCTGATTTCAGCCAGGATTGCCGGCTCTTTCGGACGACGTGCTTCGAACAGGTCCGCAACGCGCGGCAGACCACCGGTGATATCCTTGGTACCGCCGGATTCCTGCGGAACACGCGCCAGGGTGTCACCAGAGCTGATCTGTACGCCATCTTCCAGCTGAACAATCGCTTTACCCGGCAGGAAGTACTGAGCAGGCATATCGGTGCCTGGGATCAGAACGTCGTTGCCCTGAGCATCAACAATTTTCAGTGCCGGACGCAGGTCTTTACCACCCGCAGTACGCTCTGCAGAATCCAGAACCACCAGAGAAGACAGACCGGTCAGCTCGTCGGTCTGACGAGTAATGGTCTGGCCGTCGATCATGTCAGTGAAGCGGACGAAACCACTCACTTCGGTGATAACCGGCATGGTGTGCGGATCCCAGTTTGCTACGGTTTCGCCGCCAGCAACCTGTTCGCCATCACCTTTCGCCATAACGGAGCCGTAAGGCACTTTATAGCTTTCTTTGGTACGACCGAATTCGTCGATCAGTTTCAGTTCGGTGTTACGTGAGGTGATAACCAGTTTACCGCTGGAGTTCACAACCGACTTCGCATTGCTCAGACGGATGCTACCTTTGTTTTTCACCTGGATGCTGGATTCAGCAGCCGCACGAGATGCCGCACCACCGATGTGGAACGTACGCATCGTCAGCTGTGTACCCGGTTCACCGATGGACTGTGCCGCGATAACGCCGATTGCTTCACCTTTGTTGATGATGTGGCCACGCGCCAGGTCACGACCGTAGCAGTGCGCACATACACCAAAGTCGGTGTCACAAGATACAACGGAACGGACTTTAACAGAGTCAACGGAGTTCTCTTCCAGCAGATCACACCACTGTTCGTGCAGCAGCGTGTTGCGTGGAACCAGAATATCCGCCGTACCCGGCTTCAGAACGTCTTCAGCAGTTACACGACCCAGAACGCGATCGCGCAGCGGCTCTTTAACGTCACCACCCTCGATAACCGGGGTCATGGTGATTCCTTCCAGAGTGCCGCAATCGTCTTCAGTAACAACCAGGTCCTGCGCGACGTCAACCAAACGACGAGTCAGATAACCGGAGTTCGCTGTTTTCAGTGCGGTATCCGCCAGACCTTTACGAGCACCGTGAGTAGAGATGAAGTACTGGAGTACGTTCAGACCTTCACGGAAGTTCGCGGTGATTGGCGTTTCGATGATGGAGCCATCTGGCTTCGCCATCAGACCACGCATACCAGCCAGCTGACGAATCTGTGCTGCGGAACCACGCGCACCGGAGTCGGCCATCATGTAGATGCTGTTGAAGGAAACCTGCTGCTCTTCTACGCCGTCACGGTTAATAACGGTTTCGGTTTGCAGGTTATCCATCATCGCTTTGGATACACGATCGTTCGCCGCAGCCCAGATATCGATAACTTTGTTATAGCGTTCGCCCGCGGTTACCAGACCAGACTGGAACTGCTCCTGGATCTCAGCAACTTCAGCTTCCGCTTCAGAGATGATCTCGTGTTTCTTCTCTGGGATGACCATGTCATCAATACCAACAGATGCACCTGAACGCGCTGCATATGCAAAGCCGGTATACATTGTCTGGTCAGCGAAGATAACGGTCGGCTTCAGGCCCAAAATGCGGTAACAGGTGTTCAGCATTTTGGAGATAGCTTTCTTGCCCAGCGCCTGGTTGACGATGGAGAAAGGCAGACCTTTCGGTACGATCATCCACAGAATGGCACGGCCAACGGTCGTGTCTTTCAGGCTGGTTTTCGCAACGAATTCGCCGTTTTCATCTTTTTCGTATTCGGTGATACGCACTTTAACGCGCGCATGCAGAGAGGCCAGACCTGCGCGATAGATACGCTCAGCTTCTTTCGGGCCTGTCAGCACCATGCCTTCGCCTTTGGCGTTAACACAGTCACGGGTCATGTAGTACAGACCCAATACAACGTCCTGAGACGGAACGATGATAGGTTCACCGTTCGCCGGAGACAGGATGTTGTTGGTAGACATCATCAGCGCACGCGCTTCGAGCTGGGCTTCCAGCGTCAGCGGTACGTGAACAGCCATCTGGTCACCATCGAAGTCGGCGTTATATGCCGCACAAACCAGCGGGTGCAGCTGGATAGCTTTACCTTCGATCAGTACCGGTTCAAATGCCTGGATACCCAGACGGTGCAGTGTTGGTGCACGGTTCAGCAGTACCGGGTGTTCGCGGATAACTTCGTCCAGGATATCCCAAACGACAGCTTCTTCACGCTCAACCATTTTCTTAGCGGCTTTGATGGTGGTGGCCAGGCCACGCAGTTCCAGCTTGCCGTAGATGAACGGTTTGAACAGTTCCAGTGCCATTTTCTTCGGCAGACCGCACTGATGCAGACGCAGGTATGGACCTACGGTGATTACAGAACGACCGGAGTAGTCAACACGCTTACCGAGCAGGTTCTGACGGAAACGACCCTGCTTACCTTTGATCATGTCGGCCAAAGATTTCAGAGGACGTTTGTTAGAACCGGTGATCGCACGACCGCGACGACCGTTATCCAGCAGGGCGTCAACCGCTTCCTGCAGCATACGTTTTTCGTTGCGTACGATGATGTCCGGCGCAGCCAGATCCAGCAGACGCTTCAAACGGTTGTTACGGTTGATAACGCGACGATACAGATCGTTCAGATCCGACGTTGCGAAACGACCACCATCCAGCGGAACCAGCGGACGCAGATCTGGCGGCAGAACCGGCAGAACGGTCAGGATCATCCACTCTGGCTTGTTGCCAGACTGTACGAAGGCTTCCAGCAGTTTGATACGCTTGGTCAGCTTCTTACGCTTGGTTTCGGAGTTGGTTTCGTTCAGCTCTTCGCGCAGAGTTTCACACTCTTGCTCCAGATCCATGCTTTTCAGCAGAGCCTGGATAGCTTCCGCACCCATCTTCGCGTCGAATTCGTCACCGAACTCTTCCAGCGCGTCCAGATACTGCTCTTCAGTCAGGATCTGTTGACGTTCCAGGTTAGTCATACCGCCTTCGATAACTACATAAGATTCGAAGTACAGTACGCGCTCGATATCGCGCAGCGGCATATCAAGCAGCAGGCCGATACGGGACGGCAGAGATTTCAGGAACCAGATGTGGGCAGTCGGAGACGCCAGCTCGATGTGGCCCATACGCTCACGGCGTACTTTAGTCTGGGTCACTTCAACGCCGCACTTCTCACAGATCACACCACGGTGTTTCAGGCGCTTGTACTTACCGCACAGGCACTCGTAGTCTTTTACCGGCCCAAAGATACGGGCGCAGAAAAGGCCGTCACGTTCAGGTTTGAACGTACGGTAGTTGATGGTTTCCGGCTTCTTAACTTCACCGAAAGACCATGAACGGATCATGTCTGGCGAGGCCAGCGCAATTTTGATCGCATCAAACTCTTCGGTTTTAGTCTGCGCTTTCAGAAACTTTAATAAATCTTTCACGGATTTGCTCCCGTCGGAGTTAGCACAATCTGGCGCTGGCTGTTACGCCAGCACCAGTGACCTGTTTGATCGAGAGTTACTCGTCTTCCAGCTCGATGTTGATACCCAGCGAACGAATCTCTTTCAACAGTACGTTGAAGGATTCCGGCATGCCTGGTTCCATCTGATGGTTGCCGTCCACGATGTTTTTATACATCTTAGTACGACCGTTCACGTCATCAGACTTAACGGTGAGCATTTCCTGCAGGGTGTATGCTGCGCCATATGCTTCCAGCGCCCACACTTCCATCTCCCCGAAGCGCTGACCACCGAACTGCGCCTTACCACCCAGCGGCTGCTGAGTAACCAGGCTGTAAGAACCGGTAGAACGCGCATGCATCTTGTCATCAACCAGGTGGTTCAGTTTCAGCATGTACATGTAGCCAACGGTAACCTGGCGCTCGAACTGCTCACCGGTACGACCGTCGAACAGTGTGATCTGACCGGAAGTCGGCAGGCCACCCAGCTGTAACAGTTCCTTGATTTCAGACTCTTTCGCACCGTCGAATACCGGCGTTGCGATCGGCATACCTTTTTTCAGGTTTTCAGCCAGACGCAGAACTTCTTCATCGCTGAAGGTATTCAGGTCAACTTTCTGACGAACATCTGAACCCAGATCGTAAGCACGCTGGATGAATTCGCGCAGTTTCGCGACTTCCTGCTGCTGTTTCAGCATGGCGTTGATCTTATCGCCGATACCTTTTGCAGCCATACCCAGGTGGGTTTCAAGGATCTGACCGATGTTCATACGCGATGGTACGCCCAGCGGGTTCAGTACGATATCTACCGGCGTACCGTTAGCATCGTGTGGCATATCTTCGATCGGGTTGATCTTAGAGATTACACCCTTGTTACCGTGACGACCTGCCATCTTATCACCAGGCTGGATCCGACGTTTAACCGCCAGATAAACCTTAACAATCTTCAGCACGCCCGGTGCCAGATCGTCGCCCTGAGTGATTTTACGGCGTTTCGCTTCGAGTTTTTTCTCGAATTCGTGTTTCAGTTCGTCGTACTGCTCAGCCAGTTGCTCCAGCTGATTTTGTTTCTCTTCGTCGGTCAGGCCGAGTTCTAACCAGCGGTCACGCGGCAGTTTGTCGAGCTTCTCAGCTTCAACACCACCGGAAACCAGCACAGCGTAGATACGGCTGAACAGGCCAGCTTCGAGGATCTGCAGTTCTTCAGACAGGTCTTTTTTCGCCTGCTTCAGCTGCATCTCTTCGATTTCCAGCGCACGTTTGTCTTTTTCTACGCCATCGCGAGTAAAGACCTGAACGTCGATAATCGTACCGGAAACACCGTTTGGCACGCGCAGAGAAGAGTCTTTAACGTCAGACGCTTTCTCACCGAAGATTGCACGCAGCAGCTTCTCTTCTGGCGTCAGCTGGGTTTCACCTTTCGGCGTTACCTTACCAACCAGAATGTCGCCACCGGTCACTTCCGCACCGATATAAACGATACCGGATTCATCCAGTTTGGAGAGCGCAGCTTCACCCACGTTCGGGATGTCAGCGGTGATCTCTTCTGGCCCCAGCTTGGTGTCACGGGACACACATGCCAGTTCCTGAATGTGGATGGTAGTGAAACGGTCTTCCTGGACAACACGCTCGGATACGAGGATGGAGTCTTCGAAGTTGTAACCATTCCATGGCATGAATGCCACGCGCATGTTCTGACCCAGCGCCAGTTCACCGAGGTCGGTGGACGGACCGTCTGCCAGCACATCACCACGTTCAACCGGCTCGCCCAGAGATACACAAGGCATCTGGTTGATACAGGTGTTCTGGTTAGAACGGGTGTATTTGGTCAGGTTATAAATGTCGATACCTGCTTCGCCCGGGTACATCTCGTCTTCGTTAACTTTGATAACGATACGGGAAGCATCCACGTACTGAACAGTACCGCCACGTTTAGCAACTGCAGTAACACCGGAGTCAACGGCAACAGCACGTTCCATACCGGTACCAACCAGCGGCTTATCAGCGCGCAGAGTCGGAACCGCCTGACGTTGCATGTTCGCACCCATCAATGCACGGTTGGCGTCATCGTGTTCCAGGAACGGGATCAGGGACGCACCGACGGATACCACCTGCTGGGTGGATACGTCCATGTAGTCAACCTGGTCGCGGCTGAACAAGCTGGATTCGCCTTTGCTACGGCAGGTAACCAGATCTTCTACAAAGTGGCCTTCGTCATCCAGGTTGGAGTTCGCCTGAGCGATAACGTAGTTGCCTTCTTCGATAGCAGACAGGTAATGAATTTCGTCAGTTACAACACCGTCGGTCACTTTACGGTACGGAGTCTCGAGGAAGCCGTATTCGTTAGTCTGTGCATACACGGACAGGGAGTTGATCAGACCGATGTTCGGACCTTCAGGCGTTTCGATTGGACATACGCGACCGTAGTGAGTCGGGTGTACGTCTCGAACTTCGAAGCCTGCACGTTCACGGGTCAGACCGCCTGGGCCGAGTGCAGAGATACGACGTTTGTGCGTAATCTCAGACAGCGGGTTGTTCTGGTCCATAAACTGAGACAGCTGGCTGGAACCAAAGAACTCTTTCACTGCTGCAGAAATCGGCTTGGCGTTGATCATATCCTGAGGCATCAGGGTATCCAGATCGCCCAGAGACAGACGCTCTTTCACCGCACGCTCAACACGTACCAGGCCAACACGGAACTGGTTTTCCGCCATTTCGCCTACGGAACGGATACGACGGTTGCCGAGGTGGTCGATATCATCGACTTCGCCTTTACCGTTACGGATATCGATGAGCTTCTTCATCACTTCGATGATGTCGTCTTTGCTCAGGATACCGGAACCTTCGATTTCGTCGCGCAGCAGAGAACGGTTGAACTTCATACGACCAACCGCAGACAGGTCATAGCGGTCTTCAGAGAAGAACAGGTTCTCGAACAGGCTTTCAGCAGCTTCACGTGTCGGCGGCTCACCAGGACGCATCATACGGTAGATTTCTACCAGTGCGCTCAGACGATCGTTGGTTGGGTCGACGCGTACAGTTTCAGAAATGTACGGACCGTGGTCCAGATCGTTAGTGAACAGCGTTTCGATACGCTTATGACCAGACTGGCTCAGCTTAGCCAGCAGATCCAGGCTCAGCTCCATGTTAGCTGCGCAGATCAGCTCGCCAGTAGATTCGTCAACGTAGTCTTTAGCCGCAACTTTGCCAGCAATGTATTCAACCGGAACTTCGATATGCTTGATATCGTCTTTTTCCAGCTGGCGAATGTGGCGCGCAGTGATGCGGCGGCCTTTTTCGACGTAGACTTTGCCGTTAGCTTCAATGTCAAAGGAGGCGGTTTCACCACGCAGGCGTTCCGGCACCAGTTCCATCTGCAGCTTATTGTCGCGAATTTCGAAAACAACTTTCTCAAAGAACAGGTCAAGGATCTGCTCAGTGGTGTAGTTCAGTGCACGCAGAATAATGGTCGCAGGCAGTTTACGGCGACGGTCAATACGTACGAACAGGTTGTCCTTCGGATCGAATTCGAAGTCCAGCCAGGAACCACGGTAAGGGATGATGCGCGCGTTATACAGCACTTTACCCGAAGAGTGGGTTTTACCTTTGTCGGAGTCAAAGAAGACGCCAGGACTACGGTGCAGCTGAGAAACGATAACACGCTCAGTACCATTGATTACAAAGGTACCGTTGTCAGTCATGAGCGGAATTTCGCCCATGTAGACTTCTTGTTCTTTAATGTCTTTTACGGTGCCTTCCGGCGCTTCGCGCTCGTAGATCACCAGACGCAGTTTTACGCGCAGCGGTGCGGAATAGGTCACGCCACGGATCTGACATTCCTGAACGTCAAACACCGGTTCGCCAAGGCGGTAGCTGACGTATTGCAGCTCGGAATTACCGCTGTAGCTCTGAATCGGGAAAACGGAACGGAAAGCTGCTTCCAGACCATACTGCCCTTCAGGATCTTGCTCGATGAACTTCTGAAACGAGTCAAGCTGGATAGAAAGGAGATAAGGTATGTCCAACACTTGTGGACGTTTACCAAAATCCTTACGAATACGTTTTTTCTCGGTATAGGAGTAAACCATTAGGGTTCCTCAGCTCGCTGACAAGTCGACCCATCTGTCCGACGAAGGGACAGTTTGTGCAACACTATTTTGTTGACCGGAAAATCGAATACTTTCCGCAATGCCTGTTGCTATCACGCTTAAACCATTTCATTGCGATTTACACAGAACAGACGCTCTGTCGCAGTATATTAAGGCGTCGATAGAAACAAGCATTGAAAGGCACAGCAGTAGTCAAACAGTGTGAAATGCTACTGGCGCCTTACAGCGCAAAAAGGCTGGTGACTAAAAAGTCACCAGCCATCAGCCTAATTTCTTAGGCTGCAACCAGAAAAGTTGGCTTATTTAACTTCAACTTCAGCGCCAGCTTCTTCCAGAGATTTTTTCAGTGCTTCTGCGTCGTCTTTGCTGATGCCTTCTTTCAGGGCAGCCGGAGCAGATTCTACCAGGTCTTTAGCTTCTTTCAGACCCAGGCCAGTTGCGCCACGTACTGCTTTGATAACAGCAACTTTGTTAGCGCCAGCAGCTTTCAGAATTACGTCGAATTCAGTTTTTTCTTCAGCAGCTTCAGCCGGGCCAGCAGCTACAGCTACAGCAGCAGCAGCGGAAACACCGAATTTTTCTTCCATTGCAGAGATCAGTTCTACAACGTCCATTACGGACATAGCGGATACTGCTTCAATGATTTGATCTTTAGTGATAGACATTTAAATTGTTCCTGAAAATCAGAATAAGTTTATACGTAAGCAGATGCTTGAGAAAGATAACTGCGATTAAGCAGCTTCTTTCGCATCGCGTACAGCAGCCAGAGTACGAACCAGTTTGCCAGCCGAAGCTTCTTTCATGGTTGCCATCAGGCGTGCAATTGCTTCTTCGTAGGTCGGCAGAGTTGCCAGGCGATCGATTTGCGATGCCGGGATCAATTCACCTTCAAAGGCTGCGGCTTTGACCTCAAATTTTGCATTCGCTTTCGCGAACTCTTTGAACAGACGAGCAGCTGCGCCCGGGTGTTCCATAGAGTATGCAATCAGGGTCGGACCAACAAACGTGTCTTTCAGGCACTCGAACTGAGTACCTTCCACGACGCGGCGCAGCAGGGTGTTACGAACAACACGCATGTATACGCCAGCTTCACGACCTGCTTTACGCAGTTCAGTCATTTTATCTACAGTTACGCCACGGGAATCCGCAACTACTGCAGACAGCGCGCCTTTGGCTACTTCGCTGACTTCAGCAACAATCGCTTGTTTGTCTTGAAGATTTAAAGCCATTAGCTTTGCTCCTGGATGTTTGCCGGAACTCATGTTCCGGAACTCACTTCACTCTCCCCAACGGAAAGAGCGTCTAAATACGGTGAGCAGAAACAAGCCAGAGTATCAGAAATAATCTTAGCGTTCTGTCACCGTCTACGCAGGGCATTAAGTTTCTTACGAAACACCTGCGGTCTTCGACGGAGGCCTGGATAGGCCAGGCTCCAACGAACAAATCTTGTCTATCTGTCGCTATTCAATCTGTGACGGCGTTGACTGCCTTCGTTCACACCAGTCACATAGTTAACTATGCTCCTGGCGATTCACTCAGTTGTCGCCTTGCCACAGCCTGAATATCTCGGATATACGTCTGCAATTAGCAGAAACGTGGGGGTAAGATTGTAGACAAAATCACCGCCCACGTAAAGGCGAATATTAGTTCGCCACAGTCGCAGTCAGACCGGACTGATCAACGGCAACACCAGCACCCATGGTGGTGGAGATGCTAACTTTCTTGATGTACACGCCTTTAGCCTGAGTCGGTTTCGCTTTTTTCAGCGCAACCAGCAGAGCTTCCAGGTTTTCTTTCAGTTTGTCAGCGTCAAAATCCACTTTACCGATGGTAGTGTGGATGATGCCGTTTTTGTCGTTACGGTAACGAACCTGACCTGCTTTAGCGTTCTTAACTGCTTCAGCAACGTTCGGCGTTACGGTACCAACTTTCGGGTTTGGCATCAGGCCACGCGGACCCAGAACCTGGCCCAGCTGGCCAACAACGCGCATTGCATCCGGGGAAGCAATAACAACGTCAAAGTTCATTTCGCCTTTTTTGATCTGGTCAGCCAGATCTTCCATACCTACCAGCTCAGCGCCTGCAGCTTTAGCAGCTTCAGCGTTTGCGCCCTGGGTAAATACAGCTACGCGAACGGAACGGCCAGTACCGTGCGGCAGTACAGTTGCACCACGTACGTTCTGGTCAGATTTACGTGCGTCGATGCCGAGATTAACAGCAACGTCCACGCTTTCTACGAATTTAGCAGTGGCCAGCTCTTTCAGCAGAGCGATAGCTTCGTTGATGTCGTACTGCTTAGTAGCATCAACTTTGTCACGGATCACGGACATGCGCTTGGTCAGTTTAGCCATTTCTTAGTCCTCCACTACCAGGCCCATGGAACGTGCAGTACCTTCAATGGAGCGAGTCATCGCTTCAATGTCGGAACCAGTCATGTCGGCAGCTTTGGTCTGCGCGATTTCCTGCAGCTGAGCGCGGGAAATTTTACCCACTTTGTCTTTGTTCGGCTTACCGGAACCAGACTTGATACCAGCCGCTTTCTTCAGCAGAACTGCTGCCGGAGGCGTTTTGGTAACGAAAGTGAAAGAACGGTCAGCGTAAACGGTGATAACAACCGGGATCGGCAGACCTTTTTCCATGGAATCAGTTTTTGCGTTGAACGCTTTGCAGAATTCCATGATGTTCACGCCTTGTTGACCCAGTGCTGGACCTACCGGCGGGCTCGGGTTAGCCATACCAGCTGCAACCTGCAGCTTGACATAGGCTTGGACTTTCTTAGCCATTCTAAATTCCTCTAGTTGGGTTATAGCGCCTCAAGGAGGCTCCCCGTGATTAAATTCGTTTTACGGACAGAATCCATAAAAACAAAAGGCGCGAAATTGTATTCCAATCTCGCGCCTTGTGCAACGATTAAATCGTCGCTTTTTTGATCGACGTGTTAGGCTTTTTCAACCTGAGCGAAGTCCAGTTCAACTGGAGTCGCACGACCGAAGATAGACACGGAAACTTTCAGACGAGACTTCTCGTAATCCACTTCTTCAACCACACCGTTAAAGTCAGCGAACGGACCGTCGCTAACACGAACCATTTCACCTGGCTCAAACATCGTTTTCGGACGTGGCTTATCACCAACCTGCTGCAAGCGGTTCATGATCGCATCAACTTCTTTGTCGCTGATAGGTGCCGGACGGTCAGATGTACCGCCGATAAAGCCCATCACACGCGGCACGCTGCGCACCAGGTGCCAGCTTGCATCATTCATTACCATCTGGACCAGTACATAGCCCGGGAAGAATTTACGCTCGCTTTTGCGACGCTGGCCGCCACGGATTTCGACCACTTCTTCAGTCGGCACCATGACTTCACCAAACAACTCTTCCATATTTTGTAACTTGATATACTCACGCAGCGAGGTCGCTACGCGGCCTTCAAAACCGGAAAACGCCTGAACGACGTACCAGCGCTTTTTAGGGGCTTCAGACATCTTAGAACCTCAGGCCAGTGATAAAGGATACCAGGCGAACCAGAATACCATCCAGTCCCCACAGGATCAGTGACATTACCGCAGTGACCGCAGCAACGATCAGCGTGGTGTGCAGCGTTTCCTGGCGAGTTGGCCAAATGACCTTACGGACTTCGGTTCTCGCTTCACGGGCAAAAGCAACGGTCGCTTTACCTTTTGTCGTCAACAGCGCGACACCACCCGCTGCGGCAATCAGAATCACTACGGCCAGCGCACGCAGCGGCAGCATCATGTCACGATAGAGGTAGTTGCCAACGATAGCTACAAGCAGCAATACAGCGACAACAACCCACTTCATCGCTTCCAGGCCGCGCCCGCTTCCTTGAGCTTCGGTATTCGCACTCATAAACCAACCTGTCAGAAGTATCTACAAACATTTTCACCCCGCGTAAGCGAGGCGATCCAAACCGAAATGCTCTGGTGCGTTTCGGACTAAACGCCCTCTTCAGAGCCTGTCTCAGCAATGATTATGACAAAAAAAATCACTGATGAGCCAGGTTCTGGTGTGAAAGCGTGCAAAAAGGGCATCAAATGATGCCCTTTTATTGCGCATTGCGTCAAATGTTATCGGCAATTAGCTCATTACTTTGGCAACAACGCCCGCGCCAACGGTACGGCCGCCTTCACGGATTGCGAAACGCAGACCGTCGTCCATCGCGATCGGGTGGATCAGGGTAACAACCATTTT
>NZ_JAWPBF010000030.1:0-28241 GCF_033341895.1 Citrobacter sp. HN-141
GTAAGCAGAGTTTTTGAAATGTAAGGCCTTTGAATAAGACAAAAGGCTGCCTCATCGCTAACTTTGCAACAGTGCCGGATTGAATATAACCGACGTGACTGTTACATTTAGGTGGCTAAACCCGTCAAGCCCTCAGGAGTGAATCATGACCGTAGTCACGACCGCCGATACCTCCCAACTGTACGCACTTGCAGCCCGACATGGGCTCAAGCTCCATGGCCCGCTGACTGTCAATGAGCTTGGGCTCGACTATAGGATCGTGATCGCCACCGTCGACGATGGACGTCGGTGGGTGCTGCGCATCCCGCGCCGAGCCGAGGTAAGCGCGAAGGTCGAACCAGAGGCGCGGGTGCTGGCAATGCTCAAGAATCGCCTGCCGTTCGCGGTGCCGGACTGGCGCGTGGCCAACGCCGAGCTCGTTGCCTATCCCATGCTCGAAGACTCGACTGCGATGGTCATCCAGCCTGGTTCGTCCACGCCCGACTGGGTCGTGCCGCAGGACTCGGAGGTCTTCGCGGAGAGCTTCGCGACCGCGCTCGCCGCCCTGCATGCCGTCCCCATTTCCGCCGCCGTGGATGCGGGGATGCTCATCCGTACACCGACGCAGGCCCGTCAGAAGGTGGCCGACGACGTTGACCGCGTCCGACGCGAGTTCGTGGTGAACGACAAGCGCCTCCACCGGTGGCAGCGCTGGCTCGACGACGATTCGTCGTGGCCAGATTTCTCCGTGGTGGTGCATGGCGATCTCTACGTGGGCCATGTGCTCATCGACAACACGGAGCGCGTCAGCGGGATGATCGACTGGAGCGAGGCCCGCGTTGATGACCCTGCCATCGACATGGCCGCGCACCTTATGGTCTTTGGTGAAGAGGGGCTCGCGAAGCTCCTCCTCACGTATGAAGCGGCCGGTGGCCGGGTGTGGCCGCGGCTCGCCCACCACATCGCGGAGCGCCTTGCGTTCGGGGCGGTCACCTACGCACTCTTCGCCCTCGACTCGGGTAACGAAGAGTACCTCGCTGCGGCGAAGGCGCAGCTCGCCGCAGCGGAATGAGCGAACGTCGATATAGCCCGCTCGCGACGCTGTTCGCGGCGACCTTTCTCTTCCGGATCGGCAACGCGGTGGCGGCCCTCGCGCTTCCATGGTTCGTCCTGTCTCATACAAAGAGCGCGGCCTGGGCGGGCGCCACGGCCGCTAGCAGCGTCATCGCGACCATCATCGGCGCGTGGGTTGGTGGTGGCCTCGTCGATCGGTTCGGGCGCGCGCCCGTCGCATTGATCTCGGGTGTGGTGGGCGGCGTGGCCATGGCGAGCATCCCACTGCTCGATGCCGTTGGCGCCCTCTCGAACACTGGGCTGATCGCTTGCGTGGTGCTCGGTGCCGCGTTCGACGCACCCGGTATGGCCGCGCAGGACAGTGAGCTGCCCAAACTCGGCCACGTCGCCGGGCTCTCCGTTGAGCGCGTCTCGTCACTGAAAGCGGTGATCGGGAACGTCGCGATTCTAGGTGGCCCGGCCCTTGGGGGGGCCGCAATCGGCCTGCTTGGCGCTGCGCCAACGCTCGGGCTGACGGCGTTCTGCTCCGTCCTTGCAGGTCTGCTCGGCGCGTGGGTGCTTCCCGCGCGTGCCGCTCGGACGATGACCACGACGGCGACTCTCTCCATGCGCGCCGGCGTCGCTTTTCTCTGGAGCGAACCCCTGCTGCGCCCTCTCTTTGGTATAGTGATGATCTTCGTGGGCATCGTTGGCGCCAACGGCAGCGTCATCATGCCTGCGCTGTTTGTAGATGCAGGACGCCAAGTAGCAGAGCTCGGGCTGTTCTCCTCAATGATGGGGGCTGGTGGTCTCCTTGGCATTGCCATTCATGCGTCGGTCGGCGCCCGGATATCAGCGCAGAACTGGCTGGCGGTGGCATTTTGTGGCTCTGCGGTGGGCTCGCTTCTGCTTTCACAGTTGCCAGGCGTGCCGGTGCTGATGTTGTTGGGCGCGCTCGTGGGACTGCTGACCGGCTCAGTCTCTCCCATTCTCAACGCTGCCATCTACAACCGCACGCCGCCAGAACTTCTCGGCCGGGTACTCGGCACGGTCTCGGCGGTGATGCTGTCAGCCTCGCCCATGGTTATGCTTGCGGCCGGCGCGTTTGTCGACCTTGCTGGTCCGCTCCCTGGCCTCGTTGTATCGGCCGTGTTTGCGGGGCTCGTGGCTCTACTCTCGCTCCGTCTTCAATTTGCTACAATGGCGGCGGCAGCCACAGCCTCCGCCCCAACCCATACAGAAGGTGAACACTGATGCCCCGCCCCAAGCTCAAGTCCGATGACGAGGTACTCGAGGCCGCCACCGTAGTGCTGAAGCGTTGCGGTCCCATAGAGTTCACGCTCAGCGGAGTAGCAAAGGAGGTGGGGCTCTCCCGCGCAGCGTTAATCCAGCGCTTCACCAACCGCGATACGCTGCTGGTGAGGATGATGGAGCGCGGCGTCGAGCAGGTGCGGCATTACCTGAATGCGATACCGATAGGCGCAGGGCCGCAAGGGCTCTGGGAATTTTTGCAGGTGCTCGTTCGGAGCATGAACACTCGCAACGACTTCTCGGTGAACTATCTCATCTCCTGGTACGAGCTCCAGGTGCCGGAGCTACGCACGCTTGCGATCCAGCGGAACCGCGCGGTGGTGGAGGGGATCCGCAAGCGACTGCCCCCAGGTGCTCCTGCGGCAGCTGAGTTGCTCCTGCACTCGGTCATCGCTGGCGCGACGATGCAGTGGGCCGTCGATCCGGATGGTGAGCTAGCTGATCATGTGCTGGCTCAGATCGCTGCCATCCTGTGTTTAATGTTTCCCGAACACGACGATTTCCAACTCCTCCAGGCACATGCGTAAACGGAGGTGTGCAGAGTCCCTGCGGCAGGCGACGAACACGACCGTCGTCGATTAGTACCGGTACGGTCGGTGGTATCGAAGTCTTGATCACCACTCAGGTCTACGGCTTACAAATGGTGACCATCCCGATACTTGCGTCAGAGCACCGGGCCGATTCTTTGACAGTGAATCACTCCCGTAAGGTTGTGCCGGTGTGGGTGTCCCGGGTCGAGACGATACTCCGCCAATGCGCCCAGCAAACAACCTGGCCATCGCAGGTGGTGGGGAGCGGTGTGGCGGATGAGTTGGACAAGTTGGTGTAGCAGCACGAGCACGGCGAGATAACATCGCAGGAGTTCGACATGCTCAAGAGACAGCTGATTGCGAATCGCGATGCAGATTCATAACCCGATTGCGGGTTGGCTTCACTCCACCATCACCGAGCAGACTAGCACGGCGGGCTCTGTTGCAAAGATTGGCGGCAGTCAGAGGTAGGCTGTCGCTCTGCGCCGATCAGGCGGCTGCTGCGAAATGGTGGTTGAGCATGCCCATGGCCTCCGTCAGCGCCGAGGGCCCAATGCCAAAAGCTCTCTCCACAAGGCGCACCTCGCCCCTGATGCCGGGCTGCAGGCACCAGGGGCGAGCCTGTCCTTTGCGCAGGGCTCGCATGACTTCGAATCCCTTGATCGTGGCATAGGCCGTGGGGATCGATTTGAAACCGCGCACCGGCTTGATCAGTATCTTGAGCTTTCCGTGATCGGCCTCGATCACGTTATTGAGATACTTCACCTGCCGGTGGGCCGTCTCCCGGTCCAGCTTTCCTTCGCGCTTCAATTCGGTGATCGCTGCACCATAGCTCGGCGCTTTGTCGGTATTGAGCGTGGCAGGCTTTTCCCAGTGCTTCAGGCCTCGCAGGGCCTTGCCCAGGAACCGCTTCGCTGCCTTGGCGCTGCGGGTCGGCGACAGGTAGAAATCGATCGTGTCGCCCCGCTTGTCGACTGCCCGGTACAGGTAGGTCCACTTGCCCCGCACCTTGACGTAGGTTTCATCCAGGCGCCAGCTCGGATCAAAGCCACGCCGCCAGAACCAGCGCAGCCGCTTCTCCATCTCCGGGGCGTAGCACTGGACCCAGCGATAGATCGTCGTATGGTCGACCGAAATGCCGCGTTCCGCCAGCATTTCCTCAAGGTCGCGATAGCTGATCGGATAGCGACAATACCAGCGCACCGCCCACAGGATCACATCACCCTGGAAATGGCGCCACTTGAAATCCGTCATCGTTCCGTCCGTCCAATCTCCGCCAAGCATGCTCAAGCTTCACGATTTTTGCAACAGAGCCCACACGAGTATTGAGCATAGTCGAGATTGGTGCAGATCACTTCTGATATTGAACTGTCAGGAGCTGGCTGCACAACAGCCATTACGCCCAATCAACTGGTGCAGTCGTCTTCTGAAAATGACAATCCAGTTAGGGTATAGCTCAACCTGACATAGAAGCAAAAACTCAACCACCTTCTACCAACTCTCCGAACAGCTCCTTGACCTTTGTTTTCGCATCAGCAAGTGCAGTTCTGCCTTGTTCAGTGATGTCATAAACACGCCGTTCACGTCGCCCGGTGCGTTCGTGGCGTGAGGTCAGATAGCCTTTTTTTTCCAGGCCGTGCAGCATCGGGTACACGGTGCCAGCGCTCATCTCGTAGCCGTGTCGGCGTAGCTCTTCGATGATCCCCAGCCCAAAGACAGGTTCCTCGGCTGCATGGTGAAGGATGTGCAGGCGGATCAAACCGCCGTAGAGGTCTTTGTCAGTCATTTTTTGTGCCTCACAGAGCGACGCTCAACAGCCACCCAGCTGCACCGCTACCGAGGACAACCAGCCACGGCGGGAGCTTCCAGAACATAAGTGCGACAAGGGCAACTAATGCCAAGCCGAAGTCTTGCGGCTGAAAGATGGCGCTAGTCCATACAGGCTGATACAGCGCGGCCAGCAGCAAGCCGACTACAGCGGCATTGATCCCGGCCAGCGCAGCTTGGATGCCTGTATTGCGGCGCAAACGCTCCCAAAATGGCATTGATCCGACGACCAGCAAGAACGAGGGCGCGAAGATAGCCAGCAGACACACAATGCCGCCGATCCAGCCCGACGGGGCGGTGTTCATCGAGGCACCAAGAAACGCGGCGAACGTGAACAAAGGGCCGGGCACCGCTTGAGCTGCCCCGTACCCCGCGAGAAAGGATTCATTGTTGACCCAGCCGGAGGGCACCACTTCGGCTTGCAGTAATGGCAGCACAACGTGACCACCGCCGAACACCAGTGATCCGACACGATAGAAGGAATCCACCATTGCCATGGTTTGACTTGGCATCAGTTCGGCCAACACCGGCAGGCCAATCAGCAAGACAAAGAACAGCGAGAGCCAAAGCACGCCGGCCCGGTGACTGACCGTGATAGGTAGGGGGTCATGCTCAACAACTTTCGCTGGCTTGAACAATAACCGGCCTGCGATGCCTGCGATAGCAATCACGCCAACCTGTCCCCACGCGGACGGCACAAGTAAAACGACGCAGGTAGCAATTGCCATGATGGTGACTCGCAGCCCATCCGTGCATAGGTTACGCGCCATGCCCCATACTGCTTGAGCGACCACGGCCACAGCCACCACTTTTAAGCCATGCAACGCGCCCTGCGAGACGTAATCGCCATAGCTGGAGATGCCGAGCGCAAAAAGGATCAAGGCTATGGCAGACGGCAGCGTGAAGCCAGCCCAAGCAGCCAGCGCCCCGCTGTATCCAGCCCGAGACAGTCCTACCGCTATGCCGACCTGGCTGCTTGCAGGCCCTGGCAAGAACTGACAAAGCGCGACCAAGTCAGCATAGCTCCGTTCGGAGAGCCAGCGCCGCCGTGTGACAAATTCGGCGCGGAAGTAGCCCAAGTGCGCAATGGGGCCGCCAAAAGATGTCAATCCAAGCCGCAGAAAAATAAGAAAGACCGACCATGGTCTGCTGTCATCGGTAGGGTTATTCGTCATACTTTCGCCTTCATGATCTGCAACGAGTTGATCAATAATAAGCGAAATTCGATAACGAAATTCGATATAAATCTAGAAAAAAATACCTCTATGTGTACTACGCAGTTTTAGCTGTGGCTTTCACAGGAGCACGCTTACTTACGGCTTAGCGTGCTTTATTTAATGAGATGGTCACTCCCTCCTTCCCGGTACTATGCTGAGGACAGGCTTTCATTCGGAGAACTATCATGGAAAACATTGCGCTCATTGGTATCGATCTGGGTAAAAACTCTTTCCATATTCATTGCCAGGATCGTCGCGGGAAGGCTGTTTACCGTAAAAAATTTACCCGGCCAAAGTTGATCGAATTTTTGGCGACATGCCCCGCTACAACCATCGCAATGGAAGCCTGTGGCGGTTCTCACTTTATGGCACGCAAGTTGGAAGAGTTGGGGCATTCCCCAAAGCTGATATCACCACAATTTGTCCGCCCGTTCGTTAAAAGCAATAAAAACGACTTTGTCGACGCCGAAGCTATTTGTGAAGCTGCATCGCGTCCGTCTATGCGTTTTGTGCAGCCCAGAACGGAATCTCAGCAGGCAATGCGGGCTCTGCATCGTGTCCGTGAATCCCTGGTTCAGGATAAGGTAAAAACAACCAATCAAATGCATGCTTTTCTGCTGGAATTTGGCATTAGCGTTCCCCGAGGAGCTGCCGTTATTAGCCGACTGAGTACCATTCTTGAGGATAATAGTTTGCCTCTTTACCTCAGCCAGTTATTGCTGAAATTACAACAGCATTATCACTATCTTGTTGAGCAGATTAAAGATTTGGAATCCCAGTTGAAACGAAAGTTGGACGAAGATGAGGTTGGACAGCGCTTGCTGAGCATTCCCTGCGTCGGAACACTGACAGCGAGTACTATTTCAACTGAGATTGGCGACGGGAAGCAGTACGCCAGCAGCCGTGACTTTGCGGCGGCAACAGGGCTTGTACCTCGGCAGTACAGCACGGGAGGTAGGACGACATTGCTGGGAATTAGTAAGCGAGGTAATAAAAAGATCCGAACTTTGTTGGTTCAATGTGCCAGGGTATTCATACAAAAACTGGAACACCAGTCTGGCAAATTGGCCGATTGGGTCAGGGATTTACTGTGCCGGAAAAGCAACTTTGTCGTCACTTGTGCTCTGGCAAACAAGCTGGCCAGAATAGCCTGGGCCCTAACGGCACGACAGCAAACTTATGTAGCATAACGGCAGAAATACACCGGTTTAAAGAATTACTGATCTGGTTTTGCGAATACTGATATTGATGATACTAACGGCCCACCGGCCTGTTGAGGAACCTGTAAAACGGAAAGGCTCATTGAAGCCGTATATTTTCTGGAGGTTCATCAGGCGCGGAACTCATCGAGGCGCGGGAATAAAATCCCATTCAGACGCCGGATAGATTCAAGCAAGCCAACTTGTCGTCAAAATCGGTGTTGCAAAAACGGGAGTGACCATAGATTCCGTTTTCCAAGCGGACCCCTAGTACAACATCATTTAGAGACGAATCGCCTAACAGGTTTTAACACCTTAAAATTTCACTGCTGGTTAAACACATTATTAAATGATTTTTATCATTTAAATCATTGGGTTAATTTTAATTGTGATTTGCTTTTAACCCTCGCAATTTAGAAGTATTATTTTGAGATTAATCCACTTGCCCTGCCTTCATCACTGCTTGTAAATATGCGTGAAGAATGATTTTAAGGTTATATATCATGGAGTTATTGAAGTTTTTGGCGGCGATTTTTGTCATTTACTTGTTGTTTTTTAGAAAGAAAAAACGTAAATCTCCAAAGTCTTATGCTTCAGACCCCGTGAAAGCACCGCCAAAAGAATGGCTCGCTGACATCAAGAAAAAAGAGGCGGTTGTGCGAAACGATGATAGTGAAGACGATAACCTTGCAACTTTTACATTGAGCGGTGGCCGGGGTGTTGAACTTCGGGTGACAACCAATCATTACCGCAACACCTCAAAGTCAGCAGGTGCACTAGCTCGATGGGTACTTCCGGGTGAGATGATAACTGTAGCTGGTGTAGCAATTAGCGGTGGCCACATTTACGTGGGGCAACGTATGAAGCCCTCCGGTCAGGAATCAGGCGGCTATTATGACGATGGAAGTGAGGCATCATTAATTGATGACACATGTAAGATAAAACCTACTTCTTATCTTTACGAGGACAGTTCATTAGGATACTGGCCCAGTTTTTCCTCTCTTTCCCCAGAAGCACGCGGTGCGTATGTCAGTTGGCTTGCCAGCGATAGGTCTGATCCATCGTGTCCTATCGGCTATGTTTTTATCTACCTCTACGGCCTGGAAAGAAAAGCGCTCGTAGATTCCACTGACCCAAAATTCCCTGATGCTGAGTTCCGTAATCTGTTCAATGAAGTCGCTCGGTTAAGATCGATATTCATTGAGAACCGCTCCTTCCGTGGATATTCGACCCAATTACTCGAAGCCATGTCTATTCTGCGCCCGAACATGGGCTTAGCCACTGAGCTCGATAGCAATTCAGGTTTCAGCAACAGCATGCAATTTAAGCTGGCTCTTGCAAAAACTGTACATGAAGGAGTTCCTGTATCAGCTGAACTGGCGTTGAACTGGGTAATAAACCACACCGAGTATTCGCTGCGTACCCCGGCTCGCCGCTGTGCTAAAGAGTTTGCTGCACTTTTCAAACGGCGTTACACACTCAAATATGGTGAAGGGATGGTCGTTAAGGCGAATAAAACGCGCCTAAGGTTAGATTACACACCAGCAAGTCCTAGTTTGCGAGGTGTTCGACTTCCTGTTCCCGACCTGCCTGATCCAAGTGCGTTGAAGAGCCCTGTCCAGAAAATTATGGCTCTTGCCGATATATGTACAGATGAACTTGATGCTTATAGTCGCTACCTTGGTAGGAAAGGTACGTCAGTCAATGATACGGCTGCAATTATGCTGCTCCCTTCAGAGATCGTTAATGAAAGCGCAGAAAAAATATTAAGCTCATTCAAACGCTGGGCTGATGAGGCGATCCTCGTCAAGGAGGGGTTAGTCTCAGTTGCTGACTTTTGGGCACATATGAATGCCAGTTGCCCCAATAAGATCAATAAAAAAGAGGCCGATTTGATGCAGGCCTTTGCTCTGAAGATGGGTTACGGTCTGGCACCTGACCCGTATTATCACCATGTGAAGGCGGATGTTGATGGGACACTTGTTCTATTCCCTGCCGCCGAAGGTGGACGCTTCTCACCTTCTCCTGAATTTATCTCAGCCGTAATGACGCTCAGATTAGGGGCGATGGTCGCCTTGATTGACGATTCTCTTGATCAAGCTGAACAGAAAGTGCTTGAGAATGCCATCAACAACAATCCTGGCTTCACCGATGATGAAAAACGCTCTCTACATGCGTATTTAACGTGGCAACTTCATACCCCAGCCAATATGACAGGAATGAAAAGTAGGATTGAGTTGATGGGGGCCGCGGAAAAAGCTGCTGTGGGTAAGGTTATCGTTAGTGTTGCCTGTTCGGATGGGACAATAGCGCCTGCCGAAATCAAACAGCTTGAGAAGATTTATTCAAGTTTGGGGCTGGATCCCTCATCTGTCTCGAGCAATATCCATCAGCATTCCGCAACTGAACATGATCTCGTCTCGTCTGTACCAACTGATCAGCCAGCAGCAGGGTTCACACTGGATGCTAATGTACTTGCCCGCCACGAATCTGCCACGGATGATGTTCGTAAATTGCTGAACACAATTTTCACCGAAGAAGAACCGGAAGAGCCAGAAAGCGCTCCAGCCTCATCAACGGAGGCGGGGGGACTTGACTCCGCACATAGCCAGCTTTATCGCAGTTTGCTGGAGAAAGAACAGTGGTCCCGAAAAGAGGCGACAGAATTGTGCGGAAATTTGAATTTGATGCTCGGCGGTGCGCTTGAGGTGATCAATGACTGGTCCTATGCGGTGGTTGATGCTCCAGTACTGGACGATGCCGATGATGATATCTGGGTTGACCTGGAAATTGCCAAAGAATTAGAGGGATAGTGAATGTCTGTAACACGTATAAGAGTGAAAGAACGCGACGCTATTATTCAGTCACTTAAGTCAGGTGTAACGCCAAGGATAGGCATTCAGCATATCCAGGTTGGCCGCGTGAATGAGATCACCGCTCTCCATCAGGATATTGAGAGGATTGCTGACGGTGGTGCAAGCTTCAGACTTATCATCGGTGAATATGGTTCTGGTAAAACGTTCTTTCTGAGTGTTGTGCGCTCTATTGCGCTGGAGAAGAAGTTGGTGTCAGTCAGTGCTGACCTTTCTCCTGACAGACGTATTCACTCATCGGGAGGTCAGGCTCGTAATCTTTATTCTGAGCTCATGAAAAACATGTCCACCAGAAACAAGCCGGATGGTAATGCGTTACTTAGCGTTGTTGAAAGGTTCGTTACGGAGGCAAGGAAGGAAGCTGACACGGACGGCTCCGAGGTTTCATCAGTTATTCATAAACGCCTGGCAGCACTATCAGATATGGTCGGTGGATATGACTTTGCGAAGGTCATTGATGCATTCTGGCGGGGGCATGAGCAGGATAACGAAACGCTAAAATCCAATGCCATTCGCTGGTTGCGTGGAGAGTACACTACTAAAACTGATGCCCGTCACGATCTCGACGTTCGGACTATTATCTCAGACGCATCATTCTATGATTCTTTGAAGCTGATGAGCCTTTTTGTCCGCCAGGCAGGCTATGCCGGTCTTTTGGTCAGCCTCGACGAAATGGTGAACCTCTTGAAGCTGAATAATACGCAAGCAAGAACAGCGAACTACGAACAGATTTTGCGGATCCTGAATGACTGCCTGCAAGGCTCAGCCGAGAACATTGGTTTTATCCTCGGGGGTACGCCAGAGTTTCTTTTCGATCCGCGTAAAGGTCTTTACAGCTATGAGGCGCTCCAGTCGCGTCTGGCGGAAAACCGGTTCGCGCAAAAAGCAGGAGTGATTGACTACTCATCCCCCACTTTGCATCTTGCCAGCCTCACCCCTGAGGAACTGTATATTTTGCTGAGAAATCTTCGTCATGTTTATGCCGGTGGAGATCCAGAGAATTATCTGGTACCAGATGAGGCACTGACTGGATTCCTGCATCACTGTAGTAAAACCATTGGAGACGCTTACTTCCGTACCCCCCGTAATACCATAAAAGGTTTCCTGGACATGCTGGCCGTGCTGGAACAAAACAGAACGATGAACTGGCAAACACTAATCGAGGGTATGACGATTGAAGAGGACCGGCCCAGCGATATGGATGACACCACTACGGAGGAAAGCGATGACGACGACGGACTGGCGAACTTCAAACTATGAGCAGTGCCTACGATAGCCTCGATCCCCGCGTCCGTAAGTGGGTTTACAAGCAGGGGTGGTCGACATTAAGGCCCTTGCAGGAGAGTTCTATCCCGGCAATTTTAGCCCGTGATCGAGACGTGCTAATCAGTGCAGGTACAGCAGCGGGTAAAACAGAGGCTTTCTTTCTTCCTGCCTGTTCGGCAGTTGCAGATCTCACGAATGGATTTGGCATCGTCTATATCAGTCCGTTGAAGGCATTGATTAACGATCAGTACCGTCGTCTTGGGAGCCTTGGAGATGCATTGGAAATGCCAGTGACTCCCTGGCACGGGGATGTACCACAAAGCAAAAAGAAGAAGGCTCGGACGAACCCTGCTGGCATTTTACTGATTACACCTGAGTCACTTGAGTCTTTGCTCATAAATTCAATGGGCTGGCTCAAACAGGCGTTTTCTTCAGTCGCATACATCGTTATTGATGAGTTTCATGCTTTTATTGGTTCAGAGCGTGGTGTACAGCTGCTTTCTCTGCTCAATAGAATTGACCATGTGCTAGGATGCCAGGTAAATCCAATTCCCCGCGTTGCGTTGAGTGCCACGCTGGGGGAACTGGAGAAAGTGCCCGAAATGTTGCGCCCGGACAAACGACTCCCCTGCGTAACTGTTACAGATAGTAATAGCATGGCCACTCTTCAGGTACAGGTCAAAGGGTACCTGGAGCGAGTGATCCAAAATGAGGAAGAACTTCAGAGTTCAGCTGAACATGACGTTTGCGCTGACATTTTTAGACTTTGCCGTGGCGATTCTCATTTGGTCTTTGCAAACAGCCGAAAACGCACTGAAAGCATTGCGGCAACGCTGAGCGACATGTGTGAGGAACAAATTGTTCCGAATGAATTTTTCCCCCACCATGGTTCCCTTGCCAAGGAATTACGTGAGGTGCTTGAATCTCGTCTTCAGAAAGGAAATTTGCCCACAACAGCTGTTTGTACAATGACGCTTGAGTTGGGAATTGATATCGGTAAGGTTAAATCGGTTATCCAAGTTACGCCTCCGCATTCTGTTTCCAGTTTGCGCCAGCGAATGGGGCGTTCTGGGCGACGCGATTCCCCGTCAGTACTCAGAATGCTAATTACAGAAAATGAGCTTACTGTGAGTAGCAGTATCGTTGATCACCTACGACTCCAGTTGGTGCAGTCGATGGCAATGATCAGGTTGATGATCTCTAAACAATGGTTTGAGCCTGCCGATTCCCGGCAGATGCATTACTCCACGCTGCTACACCAGATTCTTGCAATTACCGCACAATGGGGTGGAGTTCGTGCCGACCAGCTCTGGTCACAACTATGCCAGACAGGGCCGTTCAGAAATGTAGATTTAAACGATTTCAAAAGCCTGCTTAAACATATGGGAGCATGTGGCCTACTCACTCAACTTGCTAGCGGCGAAATGGTTGTTGGGGCAGAGGGGGAGAAACTGACTAACCATTACACTTTTTATGCCGTGTTCAATACACCAGAAGAGTTCCGCATTATCACCGGAAACAGAACCCTTGGAACAGTGCCTGTGGACTCCCCACTGCTACCAGACCAACACATCATCTTCGGTGGGCGGCGCTGGAAAGTGACAGAGATCGAGACAGAGAAAAAAGTTATCTATGTAGAGGCAACCAAAGGCGGTCAGCCACCACAATTTAGTGGGGGAGGTATGTCTGTTCATGATGCCGTTCGTCAGGAAATGCTCGCTATCTATAGGGAAGGTGATTACCGCATAGCAATAGGTAGCAAGAAAGTAGATTATGCCGATACTGCCGCCAGAAACCTATTTGCGGAAGGCTGTAGTAACTTTCAGCGTTTTAAACTTCAAAATGAGTGTTTTATTACGAGTGGACAACACTGTTACGTAATACCCTGGATGGGGGATAAAGTTGTCAATACGATTACAGCCTTGCTCATACGTTGTGGTTTTAAAGCAAATTCATTTGCTGGCGTTATAGAAATCGATAACTCCAGTGTAGCTTCCGTTCAGCACGCGCTGAAAGAAATGCTGTTGTCAGGCTTGCCATCTGCATTTGATCTTGCCACAGATGTTCCAGAAAAGTACTTAGATAAATATGACGAGTATTTACCAGAGTCCCTTCTTGCGAAAGGGTATGGTGCAAAGGCGTATGAAACAGAAGGTACGCGCATCTGGTTGCAGAAACATCTTTAGTAATCTGGATATGTAATCAGGGTATAAATAAGACATATATACCCTGAATTTTTTATTTTCCTGTAGATTTACTAGGCTTTAGTCCCGGGGTATTACCAGGAGTATCTTTATTATCACGTCGACGTTGATCCGGTTTTCCTGTCGATTTAGCAATTGGTTTTGGACCAGGTTTAAGACCCATGATAGTTATCCTTTAGAGGTGTAAGAGGGAAGCCTCAACATTGATATATTGGATAATGTGAAATTTTTCAATGGGAGCGATCAACATATCCAATGATTAACTCGATATTGTGAACAGTGTCCGCTTCTGGCACAAAGCTGACGTTAAGATTTACAGCATCGGGAAGCATTCTGAATGCCGCGTCAGCGGCATGGAGGCGCCAGATGAGGTTACATGTGTCTGTGGAGTCAAATGGCGCCGAAAGCCCGGCGTAGCCGGTTACCTGGCTATAAACTCTGCCACCCTACCCCCTGCCCTGATTAGCCTTAACCCGCTCACAGCAATGAAGGAGTAAAAGTAATCCCTTTTAACCCCGGTGAGCGGGCTTTACGGCGTTTACGACGTAAAGGGCGTGATTTCCGGGGCCTAAGCGGCGGCAGCTTGCTGCTGACGCTTAGGGGGATGTTCATAAAAAATCTCAGCGACACCAGGGAACTTAACATGGTAGCTGCCAAGCCATACCCGCTTAAAACGTCTCAGACGCCTCTGTACGCGGTCGGAGTGGTCCCGGCAAGGCGTCAGCCGCAGCCGGGGCGTATCTCCGCGTTAGCGGGCCGCAGGGCCGCTTACGAGCGTGTACTAAACAACTGACCACAGCTCCACCCACAGCGATGAAGAAGAGTAGTTACAACACCCATCATTAAAAGCGACACTACTCCCGGCCTTCGGCCGGGGGCGGCGGCGCTTTTCAGTGGTGGGGAGGGGCACCCGGCCGGCAAACCGGCGCCGGTTTTATGATGAGCTTTCTTTTGAATGCTGTAACTAATTTGGTTCTCCGGTCGGGGCCCTTCGCGAAGCGATGGGAGCTCTTTCTGATGTTGCCGAACCGGCGCGACCGTCAGGTCGCTGCAAGAGCGGGCATTCTCCGGAGCCTGTCCACAGGGTAGGCGATGAAGAGGTTATGTGTTTACAGGATTTATTAAAGGATCTTTAAAAGAGATACAGAACTGGTGTTTAAAAGGAACTACGCGCCCTGAAAGACCGACGGCAGGCTCAGAAGATGCTCCAGCGTGGCCATAGTACGTTCACCGAAGACGTGTGCAACAACCGTCCTCCGTATCCTGTCATACGCGTAAAACAACCAGCGCTGGCGTGATTTAGCGCCGACGTAACCCCACTGTTCGTCCATTTCCGCGCAAACAATGACGTCACTGCCCGGTTGTATGCGTGAGTTTACCGACTGCGGCCTGAGAGGCGGTGTAAGTGAACTGTAGCTGCCATGTTTTACGGCAGTGAGAGCAGAGATAGCGCTGATGTCCGGCAGTACTTTTACCGTTACGCACCACGCCTTCAGTAGCTGAGCAGGAGGGACAACTGATGGAGATGGAAGCCACGGGAGCACCTCAAAACCACCATCATACACTAAATCAGTAAGTTGGCAGCATCACCGTAATCGTACAGCTAAGAACAAGTGCTTCAAGTCTACTTATTAAAATGTACCTTTGAAAAAGTAGACTTTCTGCGGTACGCTCTGACAGTAAGTTTGCCCCCGATTTTTTACGCAGCGCGCCGGACGGAGCCCGACATGATCCTGATTCCCGATGACGAACCGGAGCTGAGTCTGCCCGCAGCCAGTGAGGAATTCCTGCCGGCGCTGTCAGGTGAGAATGCCCCGGTCAGCCCGGCCCGGGCCTACCTGCTTTCACTCAATTCCCACCGCAGCCGGCAGACCATGGCCTCGTTCCTGAACATCGTCGCCGTTATGCTCGGAGCTGCCTCCCTGGAGTCCTGCAGCTGGGGCAGCCTGCGGCGCCATCACGTGATGGCCGTGACCGAACTGCTGCGCGACACCGGCCGGGCCACCGCCACCGTCAACACCTATCTTTCGGCACTCAAGGGCGTGGCGAAGGAAGCCTGGATGCTCCGGCTCATGGATGTGGAGAGCTTCCAGCATATCCGGGCGGTCCGTAACCTGCGCGGCAGTCGGCTGCCCAGCGGTCGGGCGCTGCCCCAGGGGGAGATCCGCGCCCTGTTTGCCGTCTGTGAAGCCGATCGCAGCTGCCTCGGGGCGCGGGATGCAGCGATGCTGGCGGTCATTCTCGGCTGCGGCCTGCGACGATCCGAAGTAGTGAGCCTGGATTTGCGTGACGTTGTCACTCAGGACCGTGCGCTTAGAGTGCTGGGTAAGGGAAACAAGGAGCGACTGGCATATGTCCCGGCCGGTGCCTGGCAGCGGCTGCAGATCTGGATCGATGAGATCCGGGGCGAGACCCCGGGCCCGCTGTTCACACGCATCCGTCGTTTCGGGGATGTGACTCTAAACCGGCTAACCGACCAGGCGGTGTACCATATCCTGCAGGTGCGCCAGGGTCAGGCCGGCATCACGAAATGTTCTCCACACGATCTGAGGCGAACCTTCGCCACCGCTATGCTGGATAACGGGGAGGATTTAATTACCGTGAAGGATGCGATGGGCCACGCGAGCGTCACCACCACCCAGCAGTATGACCGTCGCGGGGAGCAACGCCTGCAGGACGCGCGGGATAGACTCAACCTTATTTAGGGCTAAGTAAACACAAACAAGGGGGCTGTACCCCCTCTAATTTTACATTAACACGATACTCGACAGACTTTCCCAGTCGTAGTCAGCAACCATCGCCCGATGGAGGCTGGGATAAATGCTGACAGCCCGACGTGAAGCAAAAGGCTCTCGCCGCTGGCATGGCTTAATGTCGCGGTCCCCTCAATCACTAACACAATTTCAGCGCTGGATGTCATTACCGTTTGATTGTTCACCGCAGTGAAAATACTGAAATGGAAATCCTCAACAGGAATAGGATAGCGCGCTTCTGCGGCGTGCTGTTCCGGTAACATACGCAGAGAGGCTGACGCGGTCGGTGAGAAGATGGTGCAATGAATCTGACCTGCTCCCCGTTGATTAGTACACCCCGATGTTAGTAATGTCTTCATAAGCCACATGAGGACATCCCCATGAAGAAGCGTTTTTCCGACGAACAGATCATCAGTATTCTCCGCGAAGCCGAAGCTGGGGTACCCGCCCGTGAACTCTGCCGCAAGCATGCCATTTCCGATGCCACGTTTTACACCTGGCGTAAGAAGTATGGCGGTATGGAGGTGCCTGAAGTTAAGCGCCTGAAGTCGCTTGAGGAAGAGAACACCAGACTCAAGAAGCTGCTTGCCGAAGCCATGCTGGATAAAGAGGCGCTTCAGGTGGCTCTTGGGCGAAAGTACTGACGACAGACCAGAAGCGGGAAGCCGTGATGTTGATGTGTGATGCGACCGGTCTGTCGCAACGTCGTGCCTGCAGGCTTACAGGTTTATCCCTGTCGACCTGCCGCTATGAGGCTCACCGTCCGGCTGCTGATGCGCATTTATCAGGGCGCATCACTGAGCTGGCACTGGAGCGCAGGCGTTTTGGCTACCGTCGTATTTGGCAGTTGCTGCGCCGTGAAGGGCTTCATGTTAATCATAAGCGCGTGTACCGGCTTTATCACCTCAGTGGCCTGGGCGTAAAACGCAGAAGACGTCGTAAAGGGCTGGCAACAGAACGTCTGCCGCTGCTCCGTCCGGCGGCGCCCAATCTGACCTGGTCGATGGATTTCGTCATGGACGCACTTTCCACCGGTCGCAGGATCAAGTGTCTTACCTGCGTCGATGATTTCACAAAGGAATGCCTGACGGTCACTGTTGCCTTTGGGATTTCAGGCGTTCAGGTCACGCGTATTCTGGACAGCATTGCACTGTTTCGAGGCTATCCGGCGACGATAAGAACTGACCAGGGGCCGGAGTTCACTTGCCGTGCACTGGATCAATGGGCCTTTGAGCATGGTGTTGAGTTGCGCTTAATCCAGCCGGGCAAGCCAACGCAGAACGGATTTATTGAGAGCTTTAACGGACGATTTCGCGATGAATGTTTGAATGAGCACTGGTTCAGCGATATCGTTCATGCCAGGAAAATTATTAATGACTGGCGGCAGGATTATAACGAATGCCGCCCGCACTCCACGCTGAATTATCAGACACCGTCTGAATTTGCAGCGGGCTGGAGAAAGGGTCATTCTGAGAATGAAGATTCCGACGTTACTAACTGAGTGTTGTATCTAATCGTGGGGGCAGGTCACCACTGACGCAAAATCAACCCCTTACGAACCAAGATTGGTTAAATAATGCGCTTAACGTACAAAAATTTCCGATCTCCAAACTGACCCCAGGAAGATCAACTGGGCGCACTGGGGCTGGTCACTAACGCCGTCGTGTTATGGAACACTATGTATATGCAGGCAGCCCTGGATCATCTCCGGGCGCAAGGTGAAACACTGAATGATGAAGATATCGCACGCCTCTCCCCGCTTTGCCACGGACATATCAATATGCTCGGCCATTATTCCTTCACGCTGGCAGAACTGGTGACCAAAGGACATCTGAGACCATTAAAAGAGGCGTCAGAGGTAGAAAACGTTGCTTAACGTGAGTTTTCGTTCCACTGAGCGTCAGACCCCAAATAGAACCCGTCATACGGGAGACTCGCAGTTTGGACACTTTATGTTAATTGAAGACATAGGCATCAAAGACAAATAGGTCCAATACTCGCCATTCTTAATTAATCGTGTATTGCATGTACCACAGTGGGTATACACGGTAAAGTGTGTACACTCATTGCACCGATACCAACGCTTTTGATTATTTGAACTCATTGATTTCGTTACATCAACTACTTTTTCAGACCCGCAAGAAACACAAAAATTCACCGCATGAGTATCATCCGATGCTCCTCGAAAAGATGTATTGTCTTCAATGCCGTACTGTAGAAACATCCCTAGCATACGTTGGATTTCATCAAGATAGCGTTGCGACTTCATTGGGTTAGCACATACTGCACCATAGTTTGTAGCTTGACGTTGATGGTATGCTGGCTCCCAATCAAACATGGATAGTTCGCCCAAATAACTGTCTTTCGCCCATTCCTGTGGAGATACGACTTTCTCAACCGCATCTAACACGGGGTGCAGAACAAACACACTGTTTTCTTGGCATTCGCTATAATCTTTGCCGTTGTAAAGTTCATGGATAACCCCACCGATCCCGCCTCTAAGCTTGAGATAGGCAGCAGAATAGTACTTTGCATCGACGACTAACCGCTTTGAAATCTGGTTACCACTTTTGGTAATCGCTTCTACATCCAAAACAAAATCAGGGCGCTTACCATTGGCTAAGAACGGCTCGTATTGCAAGGTGACTTTTCTTGAAACATTAGGGTTGAAAAACTGAATGCTGATTTGTTCTTCATTGCCTTGAATATTCGCAATCAATTTTCGTTTCCAGTTGTCCTCTGGCAGATATCGGAATGCCTGAGTCAGCACTTTGATGATTTGCAGCAAACACCAACGTTCATAAATTAGTGGCATGTTGACTAGTCCAATCGCCTCGATTTTCTCCAGCGAAAGTAAAATGTCTTCATCGGCCAAGCCAATCTGCTCTTTTAACTTTTTAAAACCCGAGTGAACCGCTTGATAGGCAGGGTTTTGCACAAAAGTCATAGAGTTAGGAAAGGTGCTTTTACTTTTGACTTTGCATTGACGCCATTCTTTTTCTACTTGCTGGAAAGGCTTTATTTTGGGCGCCAGTACCTGATGCACTATTCCTACTTTTTCATGCTCACTAGCAAAGTAACTAAGGCGCTTTCGAATTGTCTCTCGTTCTTTCTCCTGTTCAGAGAGCTCTTCCGGTGTCAGCTTCGTTTTCCAACCATTTTCATTTAGAGCAATGCCTTGCTCGCGCAACTTGGAAAACTTCTCTTTATCTCTTAAGAGGGATCGTGAATCCGCCAGAATCGTTAGTTTGGATATGTACTCTGGGTACAAGATCGAAGCTGTTCCTCTCCTAGAGGGAGGAGGCATAATCGCCACCATGTCATAGTCGCTGTATGGCTGAAACAAGCTCGCGTAATACTCACCAGAACTAAAAATGGTATATCCATCAAGTTCAAACTGTTGCCAATCATCATGCTGGGACGGCTTAATTTTCGCCCACCACTCATTCTCAGATCCTGTGGTTTTTTCTAATCTGAGGTAACCTTTAGCGGCATGATTTTGCGAAAAATATTTATTGGCATTAATTTCACCTAACTGACTCGCCAACTCGGCATTGATTACTTCTGTATCAAAGCGCTTTTTAAGTCGTTCTAAGTCTTTAACTACTAGGTCACGGTTGATAATACGATAGTCTTTTAAACTGTCTAAACGCTCATTGAGCTTTTCAATAGCCCCAGAAAAACGACTCTTTTTGCTCTCAGCCACCTTAACCAATTGCTTTACAATGCTCAGCGTGCTCAAAACCACATACAGCACATACTGGTTTTCTGGCACGTTGTAACTCGGCTCAGATGCGCGGCTCGTTAAATGCTTACGCGAACCTTTGGTACAAATCTCCATAAATGTACGTGGAACAGGACGTACTTCTTTTGCTGGCTTTAACGCTTGAATTTCTTTCAGTTCAACTTTGGGCTTTTTGAGGATGGTTTGTGCATTGCTAAGAATTGATGCGACTAATGACAGCGCTTCTTGGTCGATGGCTGCAACCTGTGAATTTTTAGCGTCGCCCGTGATATGACTATTCTCATCGAGGATCAGCTCCCACAGGTCCGCTTTAAAATCTGACAGGTAACGTGAAAGATCCGATTTGGTCTGTTCGGAGATATCAATATCAAGCTTTAGTGTCGAGTTACCAATAACAAACGTGATCTGACCAGCCGTTCGCCTCGCTTCACTGCGCCACACCCGTTGTTTTGCGTCCCAATGAGCAGGCTCAACCCACCACACAGCATTAGATGCGGGATCGGTTATCGACTCTAACTGCTTTCTATCACCATTAGGCATGACAATGTAAGGCGGAGACTGATCACCCTGCTTAGTTTTTATCGCAAGTTGAGCAAAACGTAGCTCATCGACCTTAGGGTAGATGGTGGTGTGTGCGGAAAATGCATTGTTCCCCGTCTGCTCAAGCTTTAGCGAGTACTCCGACTCGCTAACACTGACTAAGGTTTGCTTATCGTGCCATTTGGTCTCGATAAACTTGATAACGAATGGAGTTTCCATGATTACGCCCAGTAGTTCACAACGCCATCATTCGATTCAGCCGTTTTAACTAAACGCTCTATCGATTTGGTGCATGAAAACTCCGCCGCTATTTCTACTTGGTTGTCCAGCAGCGACTCAAGGCGAGGTAAGAATACACGGCTAACAAGCTCAGCTTTACTGTAATCACCCACTTGCTTATCGCCATCAAATGTGAATTTTGGTAGCACCTTATGAACGATAAAGTTGTTGATGGCCAGAGACTTATTATCGTTTACATCGCTAAATAAACTTACATAGTTAAGCCCTTGTCGAATAGTTCGCATACCAAATTCCACGCCAAGCGGGTCGAAAACATCGCGGTTTAAAGTCGTAAATAACTCGCAGAATTCATTCAAACGTTCAAATTTCGGATAAGGGGTACGCTCACCAAGCTCTTCAATATCAAACACTAGCGGTAAAGTAACGTCGTCGAGCCCGTAAGAGTCAATCTCATCAAAAATAGCATCCCAGTCGGTCAGCAAAGGACTCTTGAACTTCATCACGTGTGCACGATCAAGTATTTTTGGTGAGAGGTAATGGGTTGTTTCGTCGATGTTGATAGCACCAATAATTCTTACGTTCGCTGGAATCGTGATTGACGAAGGCGTGCCGAGAACACCTGCCAACATACGTCTGATATCACCGTGGTATTTAATCAGTGAGTCTTTATCGCTAAAGCCAAACGCGCGCTTCATTTCAGCGTTAATTTCTTCATCTTGCATGAGCGCAACGAAGTCCACGATGCCATTTTTGCTGAACTTTTCTTGCGCGTTAGAAATGACAGAAACAACCCCTTTTAGCTCGGCAAGAACGTGTGCAGCTTCATCATCCGAGTAAAGTTGAATGGTCGGTTGCTCGTTACGCTCCTCTAGCTTAGAAAGAAAGTCGGCAAAGTAATATTCCACTCGGGCAAGGTTCATTTCGTCTAAACAGATGAAGTATGGGATATCTGGGTTTTGCTTAGCCTCGATCAATGCCTCAAGAAATGGTGTCGCCAAATATTTCTTCTCTAGGGGATTGTAATAGCCCAGCAAATCTTCTGAACTAGTCCAGTTAGGCTTAACCGGAATGATCTTAGATACCCCACCAATAGCCTTGGCAAACGACTGAACCAGGTTTGTTTTGCCTGAGCCTGAGTCCCCCGCCAGAATGATGAGATCATTGGTGCGAATAAGCGTTAGGAAGTTCTCGATAATATGGCGAGGGTACAGGATGTCTCGTTCTTTGAGGTACGCTTGAATGTAAGAAACTGCATCGCTGTAGTTTGAATAAAGGGCTTGTGAAAAAGAGATATGTTCACCACGCTCCTTATTAGACAAGGGGCTTCCAACAAAAAAGTCGAAATCTTCCTCATCCAAAAACTCAAAACTCTTCAGGAAGATGGCTTTCTCTTTGATGAAATCTGTTAGTTTCTCGACTTTTCTTGCCATACTTTCCTCTACTTTTCGGCTCTTTTCGATAATGACGTCTAACTCAGCTTTGCTTTCCTGAATCTTCAGATTTAGCCGATGATTATCATTATTTAGTTCTTCATTTCTCTTGATTGAGCTTTCAAGCTCTGTCGTTGATGCTGTGATTTTATCCTGTGTACTTTTGAATGCGTCTGACAACTCCGCCAACTTGTCAGTCATATCCTGTTGTTTTTCTTGCAACGCTGCCTCTAACGCTTCTGTTTCTGAGGCGATTTTATGTTTAACGCGCTTAACTTCTGCGTCATAAATAACTTTGCGTAGCAGTGTTTCATCTTCATTTTGAATTAGGGCTTGCCGATCTAAATTAGGTAATGCATCGGGCAGATAGGTCAAACGCTCAACCGTCTTATCATTGACGGCTAATAGAAATGGGTTGTTTTTTTTAGCTCTTTGCGGGATGGATGCTAACATCAGTTCACAAGCAACCATCCCTTTAGTGTCATTGCCTAACACTATTTTTGCTACTGATGGGGTTAAAAACACACCTGATTGCAATTCATGCGAATCAGCCAGAGGGTATTCTATGCTTTGGTTGCCACTAAGAGTTTTTGCGTTACGGATACCAGCCCAGTTCCCTGCCACGTTAATACTCAGTTCACCCCAGACATCAATTTTATGATTTTCCAAGCCCCAACTATCATAAAGGCGTTGGTAAAGCTCTTCATCAGAGAGCCCTTTAACCTCTTCAAGGTTGTAGATAACTTGTTCTAAAGCCATGATTTCTATTCAAACAATAAATAAAGGGATTACCTACGTGTTGCAAACTCAACACATCTACATCTCGAGAAAAACAGGTTTAGTTTTGCTTCTTATCTAGCACTTTTTAGCGAGATAATCACCAACGAGCATTTCAATAAATTCTTTAAGTTCCTGATATTAAACACCATAAGTCTAATATGGCAACAGTTTCTATAATCGCGTTTTGCGAATCCGTGATATGAGCACCAATGTTGACAGTGCCACTTACCACTACACAACTTCATATCGCGTCTACTCTATTGCTAACACTTTCGAGTGATCCGTACCAGCAAAAGTGGACACTTCGCTAAGAAAGTCTGGGGTCAAGTCTTGCAACGTGCACAACGTGCTTTGGCAAGGTCTGCTTTTGGCACATAAGAAATATTCAGAAATTTCGAATACTACATTAGCTCACTCACTTTACTGCAAAAACCGTAACCAACGTTTTCATTGAGTCACCCGAAACCATAACAAAGTGCATTTTGCTACCAACATGCTGCCAAAACTCGGCCTCTTGTGCATATTTTTTGGCTTTTTGGATAGAGGCACTTTCTGGTAACTGGGTTTTAGTTAGCCTTGGGCATAGCAGCTTTGTGCACAAAGCCTTCCAAGGATGCTTAGGTACACCGTCTGAAAGCCGCATTTAATCCCGATGTGCGGCCCTGTGGCTGCGTAAACAGGTTAATGGTGATTGTTACCAACGGTGCAAAACTGATCCACCCCAGCGGTTGAAAATTGATCCAGGGGTTAATCTGCTCCTCTGAATACAGGGGAGCTTATGATCACTTTTGAGATTCGTATGGAAATTAAAGTCCTGCACAAGCGGGGAATGAGTATCCGGGCCATTGCCAGGAAGCTGGGTATTTCGCGCAATACTGTCCGCAGCCACCTGAAAGCCAAATCTGAAAAGCCGCAGTATTCACCACGCCCGGCACCATCATCACTGCTCGATGAATACCGTGATTACATCTCTAAGCGGATCAGCGATGCGCATCCCTACAAAATCCCGGCGACCGTTATTGCCAGGGAAATCATGGAGCTGGGCTATCGTGGAGGGCTTACTATCCTGAGAGAGTTCATCCGTAAACAGACCCTGCCAGCACAGGCAGAACCGGTCGTTCGCTTCGAAACCGAGCCCGGACGGCAGATGCAGGTTGACTGGGGGACCATGCGAAACGGCAAGTCACCCCTGCATGTGTTCGTCGCTGTTCTGGGATACAGCAGAATGCTTTACATCGAGTTCACCGACAACATGCGCTACGACACGCTGGAAGCCTGTCACCGCAATGCGTTCAGCTTCTTCGGCGGTGTACCGCAGGAAGTCCTGTACGACAATATGAAAACGGTGGTGCTGCAGCGTGATGCTTACCAGACCGGGCAGCACCGGTTCCATCCTTCCCTGTGGCAGTTCGGCAAAGAGATGGGCTTCTCTCCCCGCCTGTGCCGTCCCTTCAGGGCGCAGACTAAAGGCAAGGTGGAGAGGATGGTGCAGTACGCCCGCAACAGCTTCTATATCCCGTTAATGACACGCCTGCGTCCGATGGGGATCACCGTCGATGTTGAAACCGCAAACCGTTACGGCCTGCGCTGGCTGTACGATGTGGCCAATCAACGTAAGCATGAAACTATCCAGACCCGCCCCTGCGATCGCTGGGTGGAGGAACAGCAATCCATGCTGGCACTGCCACCGGAGAAAAAACAGTATGACGTGCAGGTTGATGAAAGCCTGATGACCTTCGACAGGCAGCCGTTGCATCATCCGCTCTCCATCTATGACACGTTCTGCAGAGGAGCCGCATGATGGTCGAACTGCAACATCAACGGCTGATGGTGCTTGCCGAACAGCTCCAGCTGGACAGTCTTATCGGCGCAGCGCCGGCGCTGTCGCAACAGGCGGTGGATCAGGAATGGAGCTACATGGACTTCCTGGAGCACCTGTTACATGAGGAGAAACTGGCCCGGCATCAGCGTAAACAGGCGATGTACACGCGGATGGCAGCCTTCCCGGCGGTAAAGACGTTCGAGGAGTACGACTTCACCTTCGCCACCGGCGCTCCTCAGAAGCAAATCCAGTCGCTGCGATCCCTGAGCTTCATAGAGCGTAACGAAAACATCGTGTTGCTGGGGCCATCGGGCGTGGGAAAAACGCATCTGGCGATAGCCATGGGCTACGAAGCAGTACGGGCGGGCATCAAGGTTCGCTTCACAACAGCAGCGGACCTGCTGCTACAGCTGTCCACTTCACAGCGTCAGGGCCGTTACAAAACGACTCTCAATCGTGGTGTCATGGCCCCGAAGCTGCTTATCATCGATGAAATAGGTTATCTGCCGTTCAGTCAGGAGGAAGCCAAGCTGTTCTTCCAGGTCATCGCCAAACGTTACGAGAAGAGCGCGATGATCCTGACCTCCAACCTGCCGTTCGGGCAGTGGGATCAGACGTTCGCCGGTGATGCAGCGCTGACATCGGCGATGCTGGACCGGATCTTACATCACTCACACGTCGTGCAAATAAAAGGGGAAAGCTATCGACTGAAGCAGAAACGAAAGGCCGGGGTTATAGCTGAAGCTAATCCTGAGTAAACAAGGTGGATCAATATTAAACCGTTGGTGGTGGCGGTAAGTGGATCACTTTTTACCCGTTGTTGACAGTGATTGGTTCTTGCAAACCACATGCAAGTTCTATCAGCGTTTCAGTCACGCTCCGAAAGGTACACGGTTATCCTGATAAGGTGTGATCCCTCTGACAATCTGATGACGTCACTACGCTCCGCTTGTTGCTGTATCACCAACGGGGCTTTATGGCTGCAATTGTCTAAATCAGAGGGTGTCAACGCAAAGCAGAAGTGTCACCCTCGGTGCGAAACAGAGATGTCATGCTTTGGTTCAGAGAATGCGTTTGACCGCCTCGCTATATACTTCCGAGCGTTCTCTTTTCCCAACAGAAATCACGAAAACGACAACTTTCTCGTCTATAACCTGGTATACAAGGCGATAGCCTGAAGACCGGAGCTTAATCTTGTAACAATCAGGCATACCACGGAGCTTGTTTGCTTCAATCCGGGGTGACTCAAGTACTTCAACCAGCTTCTTTTTCAACTGTTCACGTACCGTCGAGCCCAGCTTTCGCCATTCCTTTAGTGCCCGCTCGTCAAAATCCAGAAAATACGCCATCAGAGTTCATCCAGCGTCACACGTACTGGCTTAGGCTTACGAAGCCGTTCTTTCACTATCTCCACAAGTTCAGCATCTTCATCACTCAGGAGTGTCTGTTTGAACGGCAAGCGTTCATTGTCAGCGATATACTCGAGCATGAGACGAAGCGCTTCAGAAGGAGTTACGCCCATTTTTTCAAGCGCGGCGTAAGAACGCGCTTTAAGTTCATCGTCAATACGCAGGTTAATGCTACCCATGTCTTACACCTCTTGTAATTACAAATGTCATTACAAGTATCGCACTACAACATGCTTAGGGCAAGTCACGAAGGAAGTCAGAAAGTAGTCGTAAGAACGGTGATCACTGTCCGCTTTGTGCCAGGAGCGGACGTTAAGGGTTTCCAAGGGAGCTATCTAATATGGCATCCACGGTGAACGCATTGCCAGCCGGGAAATGATGCGAATAACTGTGTTTAATTTTATCGAGTGAGATTACAATCGGTGGCGAAATCACTGTGCTGTGGCGGACTCAGCTCGGAATTTATTGAAACTATAACCTCGCTAGGGTCTTGCTCACATTGGGTAGGATCAGTCTTGTAATGCACCTGTTGTATGGCCTTGTTCATCCGAAGATCCTGCAATGGCTGATGGTGCATGAGAAGTTTGAGTGCAATGAGGTCAACACCAAAGTCTTTGCCCTCGATGTGGTGGCCAGCCAGCAACTAAGATTTATCCTCTATACCCACTAATCTCTGCAGCAGCTGCCGGCCCCCCGTGATAACGGAGATCAGGATGCATACACGAACAAAATTACCTGCCCCTCTCGCAGCTGATGTGGCGGCTCTCATTAAGAATGGCATGGATTTTCTGGATAAGGCACGTGAAGAGTTCGAGGCC
Source organism: Citrobacter sp. HN-141 (assembly GCF_033341895.1). Classification (NCBI taxonomy): domain Bacteria; kingdom Pseudomonadati; phylum Pseudomonadota; class Gammaproteobacteria; order Enterobacterales; family Enterobacteriaceae; genus Citrobacter; species Citrobacter sp. HN-141. The sequence goes on from NZ_JAWPBF010000030.1 coordinate 26,997, forward strand.
AAACAGTACAAACACTCGGTAGTTAGTTTCTGGATAGCTGTAGAAATTTTGCTCAAGGTACCCCTTGCCAGCGAACACTGGACGCTGGTCTGCAGCGGTAAAAAAGTATCGCGTAAAAGCTACCTTGCCGGTGATTTTCAGTCGGTGTCCTTTGATGATGTCTGTACCCGGTTGAGGGATATCCTTGAAAAGCCCCTGCCTAAAGAAACCGAAGCTGTGTTTAATACCATTCGCAATCACCGAAACCGTGTAGTTCATTTCTTTCATACAGCTTTTAGTGATTCTGAGGTGGAGACCATTCTGGCTGAACAGGCTCGGGCATGGTTTGCACTGAACCGACTAATGCGTGAAGACTGGCAACAGCATTTTGCTTCACCACACAACTGGGCACTGGCATTAGGTGAAACACAACTCCTGCGAGGCAACGAGTTTTATGCCGAAGCCCGTCTGAAACATATCCAGCCCGAGCTGGAACAACTTGCGACTGAGGGCGCTGAATTTCATCCCTGCACCATTTGCCACAAGCCAGCAGCCATCATGGAAATTCTTGCCGTCGGGAAGAACGGTCCTACCGTTTATGAGCAAACTTGTCGCGTCTGTTTTCACTCAGAGCGCCATGTAAAGTTTACCTGTCCTGAGTGTGATACAGACCAGGTTCTGCCGGTGGAAGAAGAAGATGACGATACCTTCATCTGCCGCACCTGTAACGCAGAACTCTCAAGGTATAACTTGCTTGATGAGGAGAATTTTCGTCATGTGGACGAAATGATGTATCCCGATGGCCTAGCAAATTGCGCTCACTGTGAGGGCCATGAAACGGTCTGTGTGTTTGGCGAGAACTTCCTGTGCACACGATGTCTTGAGATCCATACAGGCTATGATACTTGTGAAATTTGTGGGACTCCCTGTGAAGCAATGGGCGAGACAATGAGGTATACGGGCTGCCCACATTGTGCGGATGAAGACTGAATCGCCACAAATTCAGTAGCCTTCTTTTAGCCTTCAACGTCTGCTCCTCGCTCTTAGCGGACATTAGCATAGGCTATTTACCATAACGCCTCATTACGCGTACCGCTCAGACGGCCTGAGCGCGTTTCTGACGTATCCCCGTTAAAAACAGTAACAAACCACCCGAAAATGCACGCCAGAAACGCTACGTAAGAATCTATGGCACTGTTGCAAATAGTCGGTGGTGATAAACTTATCATCCCCTTTTGCTGATGGAGCTGCACATGAACCCATTCA
>NZ_JAWPBF010000031.1:0-26191 GCF_033341895.1 Citrobacter sp. HN-141
TTTTTCTCTTCAACCGAACCGGCTGTTTGTGTGAAGTGATTCACATCCGCCGTGTCGATGGAGGCGCATTATAGGGATCCCATTTTTTAGCACAAGTGTTTTTTGGATCTTTTTTGCCGAATGTTTGTTTTTCACTCCTTTCGCTACATTCCTGTGCAATTTGGCTGATTTTTGATAACTAAATCACTTGCGCAGTCTCAATAATCCAACCAAAGTCTTCATTACCGCCCTATTTTCATTGAGGTAAACATGTCTGATGTACTGCGTCCTTATATGGATCTTTTCCCACAGATCGGCAAACGCGTCATGATCGATAGTAGTAGTGTTGTCATTGGCGATGCTCGTCTGGCTGATGATGTCGGGATTTGGCCACTGGTTGCGATTCGTGGCGACGTGAACTACGTACAGATTGGCGCCCGTACAAACATTCAGGATGGCAGCGTGCTGCATGTCACGCATAAATCCACATCTAATCCGCAAGGTAATCCTCTGATCGTCGGCGAGGATGTGACTGTAGGTCATAAAGTCATGCTGCACGGTTGCATCATTGGCAACCGCGTTTTAGTCGGTATGGGATCGATTTTGCTGGATGGCGTAGTAGTAGAAGATGACGTCATGATCGGAGCGGGAAGTCTGGTCCCGCAAAACAAGCGCCTGGAGAGCGGATATCTGTATCTGGGAAGCCCGGTTAAACAAATCCGCCCACTAACTGATGAAGAGAAAGCAGGCCTACAGTACTCTGCTAACAACTACGTGAAGTGGAAAGATGAGTATTTAGGTCAGGATAACCACACCCAACCTTGATCATCTTCCTGCTGGGCCTGGATCAATGCTTCAGCCTCTTCTTCCAGATCCCAGCGATATTCGCGAAAAGTTTCAAGCCACTGTTCAGGCGTGTCGCCGCCAAAGCGATGCGCCAGCGTCTCTCCTTTTATGGCACATTTCAGCTGCATACCATGAACCATCGCCGGGAAGACGACGGAATTAATATCCGCTACCCACTCTTCCCTATCAGAGAATTGAATCGCCTGATTCATGCAGAAAGTTCCTGTTGCAGTGTTTTAATCACAGGCTCAATCTCCGGTAGTACACCATGCCAGAGCAAAACAGCATGTGCCGCTTGCCCCACCAGCATTCCCAAACCATCGGCACAATGTTTTGCACCATGTGATACACACCAGGAAAGGAACGGGGTATTCCCCTTTTGGTAGAACATGTCGTAGCAATAAACCGAAGAATGAATAAGCGATGCAGGAATGGCTGGAACATCACCGCTAATACCACTGGACGTTGCGTTGATGATCAGATCGAAGGTGTAATTATCCAGCTCATCCATTCCCACCGCCTGAACGCTGCCGGTGTGGGAGAAGAGCTGCGCCAACTCTTCAGCACGTGAGGCTGTACGATTAACAATAGTCACCGCGCAATCCATCGAGAGGAGAGGCAACAACACACCACGGGACGCTCCACCAGCCCCAATCAACAGTATGCGAGACCCGGGATGAATGAAAGACAAACGCTCAAGATCGCTAAGCAGGCCGATGCCATCGGTGTTATCACCCAGTAAACGCCCATCCTCCAGCCGTTTTAGGGTATTGACCGCCCCAGCCAGCGATGCCCGTTCTGTGAGTTCATCAGCACGCGCAAACGCCTCTTCTTTAAAGGGAACGGTAACATTAGCCCCTTTCCCCCCATCAGCAAAAAAGGCATTGAGCGTATTCACAAAGTTATTGATGGGCGCCAGCACCCGACCATAAGAGTGATCAATCTTCAGCTGCCGGGCAAATTGCTGATGAATAAAAGGCGACTTGCTGTGCGCTACCGGATTACCAAAAACAGCATAGGCTTCTTTCATATTACCCCTGTCGAAACTGTTCACCCGTCAAAGCATCTCTGATTTCCGAGGGATTCAAACGCCCGCCGGTATTACCTTCAACCACTGGAAAATCTTCCCCGAACTGCGCTCGGACTTCCTCTACCGTTCTGCAGGGTGGCAGTCCACTCAGATTGGCACTAGTAGAAACTAATGGCTTGCCATAAGCCTGGCACAATGCAACCACCAGCGGGTGATCCGTGACGCGCACGGCGAGCGAATCAAAACGACCGGTCAGCCAACGCGGCGTTGTCACAGGTGCCGGGAAAACGAAGGTGACAGGGCCAGGCCAGCGCGCGAAAACAGCCTCACGTTGAGCATCAGTGAGCATGCTGTCATCAATATACGGTTTGAGTTGATCAAAGTTTGCCGCAATCAAAATCAAACCTTTATCTATTGGACGTTGTTTGAGTTCCAACAGACGCGTTACCGCCGTTTCACTGTCAGGATCACACCCGACACCAAAAACAGCTTCTGTTGGATAAGCGATGACATTTTCTTGTTGCAGAACCTCTATCGCGGCAGCGATGGGGTCCATGGGCAGGTTTTTATTCACTTTTTTATTCCGCCGGGATCGGCTTTCCACATTGTTTACTGGCACAGAAATGCTTCACACCCTGCGCGGTTTTCTTTTCGATGAGTAGCGGATAGTGGCACTCTGGACACTCTCCGGCTAACGGTTTGAAGTTAATGACAAACTGACATTCCGGATAGCGATCGCAGGAGTAGAAGGTTTTGCCATAACGTGAACGCCGCTGAACCAAATGGCCCGTCTGGCATTGGGGGCATACTATTGCGGTTTCATCAGGCTTATCGATAAGCTCAGTGTGATCGCAGGCAGGGTAATCACTGCACCCAATAAACATACCGAATCGTCCCTGCCTCAGCACCAGTTCAGCGCCACATGCAGGGCAGAATTTACCCTCCAGAACTTTGACTATATGTCCGTCCGCAGATGATTTCAGCGGACGGACATAATCGCATTCTGGATAGTGTGAGCAACCGAGAAACGGGCCGTGTTTCCCGGAACGAATAACCAGTTCAGCCCCACATTGTGGGCAGGGCTCGTTTTTACTCACCGTAAACAGTGCTGATTTAGCCATAACAACTCATACTAAATGAAGATTGATTAATGCAGCATACCTTCATTCACTTCAAAGAGTAATTCTTCCATTTGCTGATAGGCATTTTCGCAGCCTGGAATGTTGAACAGAACCATCAGGATCACCCACTTCAGGTCTTCCAGATCAAACTCAGCCGTATCCAGCGCAAGTACGCGCTCTATTACCATTTCTCGCGTTTCGAGGTTTAGCACCTGAATCTGCTCCAGGAATAGCAGGAACCCCCGACAGCTCGCATCCAGCCGATCGCACTCTTCTGTAGTATAAATACGTACAGAGAGAGGATCTGATGCAAGCTGCATAGGTTCGGCAAGGCCGTCCTGATAATCAGCAAGCTTTTCCAGCCACAGTAACGCGTTGTAGATGTCTTCACGATCAAAACCAGCGTCGGTGAGATCCCGTTCCAGTTTGTCCTGATCCACACGCAGCTCAGCTTCGTTATGGATATATGTCTCAAACAAATACATTAGTACGTCGAACATGGCTTGCCCTCCTCAATCGGACATAGCCGCCGGGTACAGCTGCGATCCATCCTGCTAACTCCAGTTCGAGCAGTTGAGCCACTACCTCTGGCACAGGTTGGCCGGCACGTTCAGCGACGACGTCAACAGGTGTTACCTCATCTCCTACGTTAGCCAGGAGCTCTGAAAATGGCAATGCCACCTCTTCGTGATCCGGCGAATAAATTGATTTTTCAGGCTCATCTGGCAGCCATTGCAGCCCATATTGCAAACTTTCCAGTATTTCCTCTGGTGCCGTCACAAGCATGGCTCCCTGCTGAATGAGCCAATGGGGGCCTTCACTTCCCGGGCTTCCTATCGGTCCAGGCAAAGCAAAAACCTCCCGCCCTTGTTCCAGCGCACAGCGTGCAGTGACTAATGAGCCACTACGCTGTGCCGCTTCAACAACCAGTACTCCCTTACTTAGACCACTAATAATACGATTTCGTCGGGGAAAATTACGCGGTAAAGGGAGCATATCCAAAGGAAACTCGGACACCAGCGCGCCCCCGGCCTCTATCAAGCTTTCAGCAAGACGAACATGTCGCCGTGGATATATGGTTTCCAGACCATTTCCCAGTACCGCAATACTGGCCCCGTGTGTATTTATCGCTGCAGTATGCGCCACACCGTCAATCCCTTTAGCCAGTCCGCTAGTGATCGTCACACCACATGCTGCAAGCTTTTCACAGAACAACCGCGCCCATCGTTCGCCATACCAGGAGTACTGCCGACTGCCGACAACAGCAACTTGAAATGAGTGAAGACACTCAGGGCGACCGGCAATGAAAAGTACGCCAGGGTAATCCTCAATAGCACGCAGCTGTGGCGGAAAATACTTGCTGTCGGCAAAAACCAGATGATGATGGGGTAACTCAAGCCAACGCAGCGTTTTTTCCAGTGACGGCTCAGAAAAAGCCAGAAAACGTTCGATCTGGCGAGGAGTGAGCCCTGCATGCCTAAGTATCGTATTGTTAATACTCGGTTGAGCAATAAGCCAGTGAGCAGTGCGCACCATCTCATCACCATACAGTTCATTCACTTGTGCTAAACGTAACCAAATCTCAATATGGGTCATCCCTGTTCCCCTGCCACAAGCAGTCCTGGCAATCTTTGCGATTGGTCACTGATGCTGTCAATCAGAGCGGGTTTTGTCTAGAATAGAGGTAATAATCTTTCCAATTCCTGAACACAACTCTGGATAACTATGTCAGTTTTGCAAGTGTTACATATTCCGGACGAGCGTCTTCGCAAAGTCGCAAAGCCGGTTGAAGAAGTGAATGCAGAAATTCAGCGTATCGTTGATGATATGTTCGAAACGATGTACGCCGAAGAAGGTATCGGTCTGGCCGCAACACAGGTCGATATTCATCAGCGCATCATTGTTATTGATGTCTCTGAAAACCGTGACGAGCGTCTGGTACTCATTAACCCAGAGCTGCTGGAGAAAGACGGCGAAACGGGCATTGAAGAAGGCTGCCTGTCGATTCCTGAACAACGTGCGTTAGTACCGCGCGCTGAAAAAGTAAAAATTCGTGCGCTCGATCGCGACGGCAAGCCTTTTGAACTGGAGGCCGATGGCCTGTTGGCTATATGCATCCAACATGAAATGGATCACCTGGTCGGTAAACTGTTTATCGATTATCTGTCTCCGTTGAAGCAACAACGTATTCGTCAGAAAGTTGAAAAACTCGACCGCCTGAACGCCCGAGCTTAAGGACAAGAATCAACGTGTCAGACTCACTACGTATTATTTTTGCGGGTACACCTGACTTTGCAGCGCGTCATCTCGACGCGCTGTTGTCTTCTGGACATAACGTCGTTGGGGTGTTTACCCAACCGGACCGCCCTGCGGGACGTGGTAAAAAGCTGATGCCCAGCCCGGTGAAAGTACTGGCGGAAGAAAAAGAGATACCCGTTTTCCAGCCTGTATCTCTTCGTCCCCAGGAAAACCAACAACTGGTTTCTGATCTGCACGCAGATGTAATGGTGGTGGTGGCATATGGCCTGATTCTGCCAAAAGCCGTACTGGATATGCCGCGTCTGGGCTGTATCAACGTTCACGGTTCACTGCTTCCACGTTGGCGTGGAGCCGCGCCGATCCAGCGTTCATTGTGGGCAGGCGACACCGAAACCGGTGTAACCATCATGCAGATGGATGTCGGTCTGGACACTGGCGATATGCTGCATAAACTGTCCTGCCCAATTACGGCAGAAGATACCAGCGGTTCGTTATACGACAAGCTTGCAAATTTAGGGCCTCAGGGGCTGATTGAAACGCTAAAACAGCTGGCTGCCGGCACGATAAAACCAGTAGTACAAGATGAATCACTGGTTACGCATGCAGAAAAACTCAGCAAAGAAGAGGCCCGTATCGACTGGTCGCTTTCGGCTATTCAATTGGAACGCTGCATCCGCGCCTTTAACCCGTGGCCAATGAGCTGGCTTGAAATCGACGGTCAGCCAGTGAAAGTCTGGCAAGCTTCGGTTATTGCTGTAAACACCCAGGCCGAGCCAGGCACCATTCTTGAGGCGACAAAGCAGGGTATCCAGGTCGCAACAGGCGACGGCATCCTGAATCTCATCGCTTTACAGCCTGCTGGCAAGAAAGCGATGAGCGCACAGGATCTACTCAATTCGCGTCGGGAGTGGTTTGTGCCCGGAAATCGTCTGATCTGACGGTTCATCTCTTTTAAAGCCCGGAGCCTCCGGGCATTTTTATTTTTGCGCTTATGAAAAAACATCTTAATTTACGCAGTATGGCGGCCCAGGCTGTCGAACAGGTTGTCGAAAAGGGCCAATCGTTGAGTAACGTGCTGCCCGCCATGCAGCAAAAAGTCGCCGACAAAGATAAGGCGCTGTTGCAGGAGCTTTGCTTCGGCGTCTTACGTACGCTCTCCCAACTGGAGTGGATGATTCAACAGTTGATGGAACGCCCGATGACAGGCAAACAGCGCACGGTCCACTATCTGATTATGGTTGGCTTCTACCAGCTTTTGCATACTCGTATTCCGCCACATGCTGCGCTTGCTGAAACCGTCGAAGGTGCAGTCGTTATCAAGCGACCTCAGCTAAAAGGGCTAATTAACGGCGTATTACGCCAGTTTCAGCGCCGCCAGGAAGAGTTGCTCACCGAATTTGCACAAAGCGAACTGCGTTTTTTACACCCTTCATGGCTGGTCAAACGCATCAAGAATGCCTATCCGCAGCAGTGGGAAACGATTCTTGCAGCCAATAACCAGCGACCGCCGATGTGGCTACGTGTAAACCGCAACCACCACTCTCGTGATGAGTGGCTGAAATTGCTAAATGACGCAGGCCTCACCGGTTTCCCACACCCGAACTATCCTGACGCAGTCCGCCTGGAAACGCCGACCTCAGTGATGGCGCTACCGGGTTTTGAGCAGGGTTGGGTTACCGTTCAGGATGCTTCAGCCCAGGGCTGCGTCAGCTATCTGCAACCGCAGAATGGTGAGCAAATCCTCGATCTGTGCTGTGCACCGGGCGGTAAAACCACTCACATTCTGGAAGTTGCCCCGCAAGCTCATGTGATGGCTGTTGATGTCGATGAAAAACGTCTGTCGCGTGTCTATGACAACCTGAAACGCCTCGGCATGAAGGCAACCGTTAAACAGGGCGATGGTCGTTTCCCTGAGCAATGGTGCGGCGAGCAGTTGTTCGATCGCATTTTGTTAGATGCTCCGTGCTCTGCCACTGGGGTCATCCGCCGCCATCCCGATATAAAGTGGTTGCGTCGCGACCGGGATATTGCCGAACTTGCGCAGTTGCAGGCAGAAATACTTAATGCGACATGGGCACATCTGAAACCGGGTGGCACGCTGGTGTATGCAACCTGTTCTATTTTACCTGAAGAGAACCAACAGCAAATCTCTGCCTTCCTGGCACGAACGCCAGACGCTCTATTAAGTGAAACGGGTACGCCGGAACAACCTGGGCGTCAGAATTTACCGGGTGCAGAAGAAGGCGACGGTTTCTTTTACGCTAAGCTAATCAAGAAGTGATGAAATAACGGGTCGCAACTGATGAAAATTATCATTCTGGGCGCAGGACAAGTTGGCGGTACGTTGGCTGAGAACCTGGTCGGAGAGAACAACGATATCACCGTAGTCGATACCAATGGTGAGCGTCTGCGCAGTCTGCAGGACAAGTTTGATCTCCGCGTTGTGCAAGGCCATGGTTCCCATCCCCGTGTGCTGCGTGAGGCCGGAGCTGACGACGCCGATATGCTGGTTGCAGTGACCAGCTCAGATGAAACCAATATGGTTGCTTGCCAGGTCGCATACTCACTCTTTAATACCCCCAATCGTATCGCCCGAATTCGCTCGCCGGATTATGTCCGCGATGCAGATAAACTGTTCCAGTCTGACGCAGTGCCTATCGACCATCTGATTGCGCCAGAGCAGCTGGTCATCGATAGCATTTACCGACTAATTGAGTACCCAGGTGCGTTGCAGGTGGTAAATTTTGCCGAAGGTAAGGTCAGTCTGGCGGTGGTCAAAGCCTATTACGGCGGACCATTGATCGGCAATGCACTGTCGACAATGCGCGAGCATATGCCACACATCGATACCCGCGTTGCGGCGATATTCCGTCATGACAGGCCAATCCGCCCGCAGGGTTCCACCATTGTTGAAGCAGGTGATGAAGTGTTCTTTATTGCAGCTTCACAGCACATTCGTGCCGTAATGAGTGAACTTCAGCGTCTGGAAAAACCCTACAAGCGTATTATGTTAGTGGGGGGCGGTAATATCGGTGCTGGTCTGGCCCGGCGTCTGGAAAAAGATTACAGCGTCAAACTGATCGAGCGCAATCAACAACGGGCATCCGAGCTTGCGGAGAAATTGCAAAATACGATCGTCTTTTTCGGCGATGCCTCGGATCAAGAGCTGCTGGCTGAAGAACATATTGATCAAGTTGATCTTTTTATCGCGGTAACCAACGACGATGAAGCTAACATTATGTCGGCCATGCTCGCCAAACGCATGGGCGCCAAGAAAGTTATGGTGCTTATCCAGCGTAAGGCATATGTTGATCTGGTCCAGGGCAGCGTGATTGATATTGCAATTTCACCGCAACAGGCCACCATATCTGCACTACTGAGCCATGTGCGCAAAGCTGATATTGTCGGCGTTTCTTCGCTGCGGCGCGGTGTTGCGGAAGCGATTGAAGCTGTCGCGCACGGGGATGAAACGACATCACGAGTTGTCGGTCGCGCAATAGACGAAATTAAACTTCCACCCGGTACCATTATTGGTGCGGTAGTGCGAGGTAACGACGTGATGATAGCCAATGACAACCTGCGTATTGAGCAGGGTGATCACGTTATAATGTTCCTGACAGACAAAAAGTTTATTACTGACGTCGAACGGCTATTCCAGCCAAGCCCCTTCTTCCTGTAAATATTTGGGCGCTTATATAGCGCCCATTTTATTTCCCTTTACTTTTCATGGTCTAATAAATTTTCCTTTCAGCAATACATAAATGGAAAATGTCTTAACATTTGTTAAACTTATAAACGTCAGCTGCATAGGGAGAATAAAATGAGCATTATTAAAGAGTTTCGCGAATTCGCGATGCGCGGGAATGTTGTCGATTTGGCAGTGGGTGTCATTATTGGTGCGGCATTCGGTAAGATTGTTTCATCACTGGTTGCCGATATCATCATGCCGCCGCTGGGGTTGTTAATTGGTGGGATCGATTTTAAACAGTTTGCTTTGACATTGCGCGATGCGCAGGGAGACATCCCAGCTGTCGTTATGCATTACGGTGTATTTATTCAGAACGTCTTTGATTTCATTATTGTGGCGTTTGCTATCTTTATGGCGATCAAACTGATCAACAAACTGAATCGTAAAAAAGAGGAAGAACCTGCAGCACCACCGGCTCCCTCTAAAGAAGAAGTATTGTTAAGTGAAATTCGTGACCTACTGAAAGAACAGAATAATCGTTCTTAAACGCTCACTGAAACAAGAAGGCCAGTGGTAAAAAAGTGATTCACTTTCTTGCCACTGGCCTCCCAGTTACCCCGATTGCCATGTTTACCTTTACGCAGATAACTCCCTTTCCCTTTTTTATTCTTCTCAACACGCTGCCTGAAAAGTGGATCATGCAGTAGCGCCTCAATGGCGTTGTCCTTTATCTGCCCTTTGGTATGCTGATAACGGCTCATAATATCTCCAGTTTATGGTAATAATTTACGCCGCGAGTGTAGACCCGCCCGTTCAATAAATCAACAACCTGTTGTCGTGCCACTGGCACCTTGTTCAAGCGCCTCCAGAATAGAACAGTAGACGCTGCTGTGTGCCTTGCCGCAGCATGCATCATTCAATCGCTGCAGCGATCGTTGCATCGTTTGAAGTTCGGCTATACGGGCTTCGACTTCCTGCAATCGTTCCTGGACGATCCCTTTTGATTCCTGACAGGTATGGTGTTCCGGATCGACACGGATCGAAAGCAATTCACGGATAGACTCCAACGTGAAACCTAGCTGTCGCGCGTAACGAATAAACTTCAGCCGTTGCAGATCGCTTTCTGTATAGAGCCGAAATCCGCCTTCAGTACGAACTTCATGCTCCATCATCTGCTGCTTTTCATAGTAGCGGATAGTATCCGGCGTCACGTCGGCCAGCTTCGCTAATTCACCAATCCGGTACATACGTCCTCCGCTATTCATCATTAATTTTATGCAGTAGTTTATCTGCGTATTCACCACGTAGAAACTCGGTGCTGAGTCCAGCCTGCCGAAGTTTGAGTTCAAGTAGCGACAGGCGTCGACTCACATCCTGATAACGAGGGTCATCCTGGCGAATACCTGCAAGTATATCAAGCAACTGCATCGCCTCTCTGCGTTGTTCAAGCTCAGGAGGAAGGCACCCAGAGTTTTTTAATAAACGGTACCCGGCCCGAAGCTCCGGCGGAACATGGGAGTCATCGTCAAGAGTCAGCGGTTCACCCGTTCCAGGTAAATCATCAAACTCACCTTTAGATTGTGCATCAATAATATGGCGCTCTGCCCACTGGTCCAGTAACCACATACAACACCCCAGGGGATGAACAAAAAGAGTACAGATATTGTAGATAAGTGGGGATATGACGGATATAAAAAAACCCGCCGAGGCGGGTTTTTTTACGTTACTACAGATTACTCTGCAGCAGCTTCTGTTTTCTCTGAACGATCAACCAGCTCGATGTATGCCATCGGCGCGTTGTCGCCTGCACGGAAGCCACACTTCAGAATGCGAGTGTAACCACCGGCGCGGCTCGCAAAACGCGGGCCCAGTTCGTTAAACAGTTTTGCCACGATCTCGTTATCACGAGTACGGGCGAATGCCAGACGACGATTAGCTACGCTATCAGTCTTGGCAAGAGTAATCAGCGGCTCAACTACGCGACGCAGCTCTTTCGCTTTCGGCAGAGTCGTCTTGATGATTTCATGACGAACCAGTGAACCTGCCATATTGCGGAACATAGCCTGGCGATGGCTGCTGTTGCGGTTCAGTTGACGACCACTCTTACGATGGCGCATGACCTTATCCTTCTCAGTAAAACCTTAACCTGTGATCCGGTTACTCGTCAGCGATGCTTGCCGGTGGCCAGTTTTCCAGGCGCATGCCCAGAGACAGTCCACGGGAAGCCAGCACGTCTTTAATCTCTGTAAGAGATTTTTTACCAAGGTTAGGCGTCTTAAGAAGCTCAACCTCAGTACGCTGTACCAGATCACCGATATAGTGGATAGCTTCTGCTTTGAGGCAGTTAGCAGAGCGGACAGTCAATTCCAGATCGTCAACAGGGCGCAGCAGGATCGGATCGAATTCTGGTTTCTCTTCTTTAACTTCCGGCTGACGTACATCACGTAAGTCAACGAAAGCTTCAAGTTGTTCAGCCAGAATGGTTGCCGCACGACGAATCGCCTCTTCAGGATCGATTGTGCCGTTGGTTTCCATTTCGATGACCAGCTTGTCCAGGTCGGTACGCTGTTCTACACGCGCTGCTTCAACATTGTAGGCAATACGCTCTACAGGGCTGTAGCATGCGTCGACCAGCAGACGGCCGATTGGGCGCTCATCTTCTTCCGAATGAATTCGGGTAGAAGCCGGCACATAACCACGACCGCGCTGAACTTTGATACGCATGCTAATAGATGCATTCTCATCGGTCAGGTGGCAGATCACGTGCTGTGGCTTGACGATTTCGACATCCCCATCATGGGTAATGTCGGCTGCAGTCACAGGGCCAATGCCAGATTTATTCAAGGTAAGAATAACGTCATCTTTACCCTGAACTCTCACCGCCAGCCCTTTCAGGTTGAGCAGGATTTCCAGGATATCTTCCTGAACGCCTTCTTTGGTGCTGTACTCATGTAGTACACCATCAATCTCAACCTCGGTCACCGCGCAACCCGGCATCGATGAGAGCAGAATACGGCGCAGTGCGTTACCCAAAGTATGGCCAAAGCCACGCTCTAAAGGCTCAAGGGTCACCTTGGCGTGCGTCGAACTCACTTGCTCGATATCTACCAGGCGCGGTTTTAGAAACTCTGTCACAGAACCCTGCATTGTGTCCTCTCTTTGGTACTAAGCTTTACTTGGAGTAAAGCTCGACGATCAGGTGTTCGTTAATGTCCGCAGACAGATCAGAACGCTCCGGCTTACGCTTGAACGTGCCTTCCATCTTGCCAGCATCAACTTCCAGCCAGGTTGGCTTTTCACGCTGCTCAGCCAGCTCCAGAGCGGCTTTCACGCGAGACTGCTTCTTCGCTTTCTCACGAATGCTAACAACGTCATTCGGACTAACCTGATAAGAAGCGATGTTAACAACACGACCGTTTACCATAATTGCTTTATGGCTGACCAGCTGACGTGCTTCAGCACGAGTGGCACCGAAGCCCATACGGTATACAACGTTGTCCAGACGACCTTCCAGCAGACCCAACAGGTTTTCACCGGTGTTGCCTTTCAGACGTGCTGCTTCTTTGTAGTAGTTACGGAACTGACGCTCCAGCACACCGTAGATACGGCGAACTTTTTGCTTTTCACGCAACTGCACACCATAGTCAGACAGACGCGGTTTACGCGCACCGTGCTGGCCAGGAGCTTGTTCAATTTTACACTTGGTATCGATCGCGCGAACGCCAGACTTAAGGAATAAGTCAGTGCCCTCACGACGGCTCAGCTTGAGCTTAGGACCCAAATATCTTGCCATTTTCTTTCTCCAACAATCCTAGAAACGACAGCGTTATACGCGACGTTTTTTCGGCGGACGACAACCGTTATGAGGGATCGGAGTCACATCAGTAATATTAGTGATGCGGAAACCAGCGGCGTTCAGAGCACGAACAGTAGATTCGCGACCTGGACCCGGTCCTTTGACCATAACTTCCAGATTCTTGATACCGTATTCTTTTACGGCTTCAGCGCAACGCTCTGCTGCAACCTGAGCTGCAAACGGAGTGGATTTGCGAGAACCACGGAAACCGGAACCACCGGCTGTTGCCCAACCCAGTGCGTTACCCTGACGATCAGTAATGGTAACGATGGTGTTGTTAAAAGAAGCATGGATATGAGCCACGCCGTCAGAGACTTGTTTTCTTACACGTTTACGTGCACGAATTGGTGCCTTTGCCATTATTCAATCACCCCGATTATTTCTTGATCGGTTTGCGCGGACCCTTACGGGTACGTGCGTTGGTCTTGGTACGCTGACCGCGAACCGGGAGACCACGACGATGACGCAAACCGCGATAGCAACCAAGGTCCATAAGGCGCTTGATGCTCATGCTAACTTCACGGCGCAGATCACCTTCAACGACAAATTTGGCAACTTCGTCACGCAGCGTGTCGATTTGTTCTTCAGACAGCTCACTGATCTTAACATCTTCAGCGATACCCGCGGCAGCCAGAATGGCTTTAGAACGGGTCTTGCCGACGCCGTAGATCGAAGTTAATGCGATCACAGCATGTTTCTGATCAGGAATGTTAATGCCTGCTATACGGGCCACTATGCACTCCTACTATTTAATATGTACGCACCATGCTGAAAAGCCCGTTTTCAGGATACTCAAATGGAAACGCACAGACATACAAAAGATTGGCTGGCTAATCTAGCCAGCTCAACCCAACTTTGCAAGAAAAATATGCGAATAAATCAGCCTTGGCGCTGTTTATGCTTCGGCTCGGCACTGCAAATCACACGGATGACACCATCACGCTTAACGATTTTGCAGTTACGGCATAATTTCTTGACGGAAGCACGAACTTTCATTTTTACTCTCCGTAACTTCTCGGGCGACTGTTAACGGCCGTAGCCTTTCAGATTCGCCTTCTTCAATGCAGACTCGTACTGACTAGACATCATCAGAGTTTGCACTTGAGCCATAAAGTCCATAATCACGACAACAACGATAAGCAGTGAGGTCCCACCGAAGTAGAACGGTACTTTCATTGCATCACGCATGAACTCCGGGATCAGGCAGATAAAGGTAATGTAGAGCGCACCAACCAGAGTCAGGCGGGTCATTACTTTATCGATATACTTCGCCGTTTGCTCTCCCGGACGAATTCCTGGTACAAATGCACCGGACTTCTTCAGGTTATCTGCTGTTTCACGCGGGTTGAAAACCAACGCCGTGTAGAAGAAACAGAAGAAGATGATTGCAGACGCATAGAGTAACACATAAAGCGGTTGCCCAGGCTGCAAATACAGCGAAATTGTTGTCAGCCAGTTCCAACCAGTCCCGCCCCCGAACCATGACGCGATAGTTGCCGGGAACAGAATAATACTGGAAGCGAAGATTGCCGGGATTACCCCCGCCATGTTCACTTTCAGCGGTAAATGTGTGCTCTGTGCAGCATAGACACGACGACCCTGCTGACGTTTCGCGTAGTTTACCACAATACGGCGTTGACCACGCTCAACAAATACAACAAAGAACGTCACTGCAAATACTAATACTGCAACCAACAGCAACACGAGGAAGTGCAGGTCGCCTTGACGCGCTTGCTCGATAGTATGGGCAATGGCTGGCGGGAGTCCCGCGACAATACCGGCGAAGATAATGATTGAGATACCGTTGCCGATACCACGTTCAGTAATCTGTTCACCCAACCACATCAGGAACATCGTCCCTGTAACCAGACTTACAACAGCGGTGAAATAGAATGCAAAGCCTGGATTCATCACCAGGCCCTGCATACCAGGCATATTCGGCAGACCGGTAGCAATACCGATCGACTGGAATATTGCCAGCACCAGAGTACCGTAGCGGGTGTACTGGCTGATCTTACGACGACCAGACTCCCCTTCTTTCTTAATTTCTGCCAGCGTTGGATGAACCACCGTCAGCAGCTGGATAATGATCGACGCCGAAATATACGGCATGATCCCCAGAGCAAAGATAGAAGCACGGCTGAGAGCACCACCAGAGAACATGTTAAACATTTCAATGATGGTGCCTCGCTGTTGCTCAAGCAGTTTGGCAAGTACAGCGGCATCAATACCAGGGATCGGAATGAAAGAGCCAATACGGAACACAATCAGCGCGCCGATTACAAACAGCAGTCTGCGTTTCAGCTCGCCTAAGCCACCTTTGGCACTTTGAAAATCTAATCCCGGTTGTTTAGCCATCTGCTACTTATTCCTCGATTTTACCGCCAGCAGCTTCGATAGCAGCACGAGCGCCTTTAGTAACACGCAGACCACGAACAGTTACCGGAGTCGTTACTTCACCAGCCAGGATCACTTTCGCAAACTCGATCTGGATACCGATAATGTTAGCCGCTTTCAGCGTGTTCAGGTCTACAACACCGCCTTCAACTTTAGCCAGGTCAGACAGACGAACTTCGGCTGTAATTGCTGCTTTACGTGAAGTGAAGCCGAATTTCGGCAGACGACGGTACAGAGGCATCTGACCACCCTCGAAACCGCGACGTACGCCACCGCCAGAACGAGACTTCTGACCTTTGTGACCACGACCACCGGTTTTACCGAGGCCAGAACCGATACCACGACCCAGGCGGCGAGCCGCTTTTTTAGAGCCTTCGGCCGGAGACAGAGTATTTAAACGCATCTCTTACTCCTCAACTTTAACCATGAAGGAAACCGCGTTGACCATACCACGAACAGCAGGAGTATCCTCGCGCTCTACGGTGTGACCAATACGACGCAGACCCAGGCCAAGCAGCGTTGCCTTGTGTTTCGGCAGACGACCGATTGCACTGCGGGTTTGAGTAATTTTAATAGTCTTTGCCATGGTTTATTTCCCCAGAATTTCTTCAACGGATTTACCACGCTTGGCAGCGACCATTTCCGGAGATTTCATATTTTCCAGACCATCGATAGTTGCACGAACCACGTTAATCGGGTTAGTGGAACCATACGCTTTAGCCAGAACGTTACGAACTCCAGCGACTTCCAGAACGGCGCGCATTGCACCACCGGCGATGATACCGGTACCTTCGGAAGCCGGCTGCATGAATACACGAGAACCCGTGTGAGTACCCTTAACCGGGTGCTGCAGGGTGCCGTGGTTCAGCGCGACGTTAATCATATTGCGACGGGCTTTTTCCATCGCTTTCTGGATCGCTGCTGGAACTTCACGCGCTTTACCGTAACCAAAACCAACGCGACCGTTACCATCACCAACTACAGTCAGAGCTGTGAAGGAGAAAATACGACCACCTTTAACGGTTTTAGATACGCGGTTAACCGCGATCAGCTTTTCCTGCAGTTCGCCAGCTTGTTTTTCGATGTGAGCCATCTTACACCTCTACCTTAGAACTGAAGGCCAGCTTCACGGGCAGCATCTGCCAGTGCCTGGACACGACCATGATATTGGAACCCGGAACGGTCAAAAGAAACATCTTTGATGCCTTTTTCCAGAGCGCGTTCAGCAACAGCTTTACCTACAGCTGCAGCAGCGTCTTTGTTACCGGTGTACTTCAATTGTTCAGCGATAGCTTTTTCTACAGTAGAAGCAGCTACCAGAACTTCAGAACCGTTCGGTGCAATTACCTGTGCGTAAATATGACGCGGGGTACGATGTACCACCAGGCGAGTTGCACCCAGCTCCTGGAGCTTGCGGCGTGCGCGGGTCGCACGACGGATACGAGCAGATTTCTTATCCATAGTGTTACCTTACTTCTTCTTAGCCTCTTTGGTACGCACGACTTCGTCGGCGTAACGAACACCCTTGCCTTTATAAGGCTCAGGACGACGGTAGGCGCGCAGATCTGCTGCAACCTGACCGATCAGCTGTTTATCAGCGCCTTTCAGCACGATTTCAGTCTGAGACGGACATTCTGCAGTGATTCCCGCAGGCAGCTGATGGTCAACTGGGTGAGAGAAACCTAAAGCCAGGTTTACTACATTCCCTTTAACCGCTGCACGATAACCTACACCAACCAGCTGAAGCTTCTTAGTGAAGCCTTCGGTAACACCGACAACCATTGCATTCAGCAGGGCACGCGCGGTACCAGCCTGAGCCCATCCATCTGCGTAACCATCACGCGGACCGAAGGTCAGTGCATTATCTGCATGATTTACTGCAACAGCATCGTTGAGAGTACGAGTCAGCTCGCCGTTTTTACCTTTGATCGTAATAACCTGACCGTTGATTTTTACATCAACGCCGGCAGGAATAACGACCGGTGCTTTAGCAACACGAGACATTTTTTCCTCCGATTAGGCTACGTAGCAGATAATTTCGCCACCAAGACCAGCCTGGCGCGCTGCACGATCAGTCATAACACCTTTAGAGGTAGAAACAACTGCGATACCCATGCCAGCCATAACTTTCGGCAGCTCGTCTTTACGCTTATAAATGCGCAGACCTGGGCGACTGACACGCTGAATGCTTTCTACAACAGCTTTACCCTGGAAATACTTGAGAGTAAGTTCCAGTTCCGGCTTGGTGTCGCCTTCAACTTTAAAATCTTCAATAAAACCTTCTTCCTTCAGCACGTTGGCAATTGCCACTTTCAGCTTGGAGGAAGGCATGGTGACCGCAGCTTTATTCGCGGCCTGACCGTTACGGATACGGGTCAGCATATCCGCGATCGGATCTTGCATGCTCATCTGTCTTTACTCCCGTGATTCAATTGGTAATTACCAGCTAGCCTTTTTCAAGCCTGGTACTTCACCGCGCATGGCGGCTTCACGCAGTTTGATACGGCTCAACCCGAACTTGCCCACATAGCCATGCGGACGACCTGTTTGACGGCAGCGGTTACGCTGACGGGACGGGCTGGAATCACGCGGCAGAGACTGCAGCTTGAGAACTGCGTTCCAACGATCTTCGTCGGTCGCGTTCACATCAGAGATAATAGCTTTCAGTTCAGCGCGTTTTGCGAAGTACTTATCAGCTAAAGCTACGCGCTTTACTTCGCGTGCTTTCATTGATTGCTTAGCCATTCAGTAACCCTACCTTACTTGCGGAACGGGAAGTCAAAGGCAGCCAGCAGAGCACGGCCTTCTTCGTCAGATTTCGCAGTAGTGGTAATGGTAATATCCAAACCACGCACGCGGTCGACTTTATCGTAGTCGATTTCTGGGAAGATGATCTGCTCACGGACACCCATGCTGTAGTTACCACGACCGTCGAAAGACTTAGCGGACAAGCCACGGAAGTCACGGATACGTGGAACAGCAATAGTGATCAGGCGCTCAAAGAACTCCCACATGCGTTCGCCACGCAGAGTTACTTTACAGCCGATCGGATAGCCCTGACGGATTTTGAAGCCTGCAACTGATTTGCGTGCTTTGGTGATCAGCGGTTTTTGACCGGAGATTGCTGTCAGGTCAGCTGCTGCGTTATCCAGCAGTTTCTTGTCAGCGATCGCTTCACCAACACCCATGTTCAGGGTGATCTTCTCGACCCGAGGGACTTGCATGACAGAATTGTAGTTAAACTCAGTCATGAGTTTAGCGACTACTTCGTCTTTGTAGTAATCATGCAGTTTCGCCATCGTACTACTCCAAATTACTTGATAGTTTCGCTGTTAGACTTGAAGAAACGGACTTTTTTGCCGTCTTCGAATCTAAAGCCTACACGGTCAGCCTTGCCGGTTGCCGCGTTGAAGATAGCAAGGTTAGAGATCTGAATAGCTGCTTCTTTCTCTACGATGCCGCCTGGTTGGTTCAGGGCCGGGACCGGCTTCTGATGTTTCTTAACCAGGTTGATACCTTCAACAATGACCTTGCCGGAAGACAGGACATTTTTTACTTTACCGCGTTTACCTTTATCTTTACCGGTTAACACGATAACTTCGTCATCACGACGGATCTTCGCTGCCATGATTCGCTCCTTAGAGTACTTCTGGTGCCAGAGAGATAATTTTCATGAACTTCTCGTTACGAAGTTCACGAGTTACCGGCCCAAAAATACGCGTACCGATAGGTTGCTCGCTGTTATTGTTTAAAATAACGCATGCATTACCATCGAAGCGAATGACAGAACCGTCCGGGCGACGAACACCCTTCTTGGTGCGCACCACTACCGCCTTCAGCACATCACCTTTTTTGACCTTACCACGCGGAATTGCTTCCTTGATGGTGATCTTGATGATATCGCCGACGCCTGCGTAGCGACGGTGCGAGCCACCCAGAACCTTGATACACATTACGCGACGTGCACCGGAGTTGTCGGCGACGTTCAGCATAGTCTGTTCTTGGATCATTTTAGTGCTCCGCTAATGTCAACTACTACTGAGACCCGAAAATCAGGTCGTTAAAAAGCCCCATATCGGGGGCGCGGCATTATAACACCGCTTAAACGATATGGGTAGAAAAAATAAACGGCTCATCGCTGAGCCGTTTATTCGTTGAGAATGCCTACTGTATTACAGAACAGCTTTCTCTACAACGCGAACCAGCGTCCAGGACTTAGTCTTGGACAGCGGACGGCATTCGCGGATTTCAACCACGTCACCAGTACCGCATTCGTTGTTCTCGTCATGTACGTGCAGTTTGGTCGTACGCTTAATGAATTTACCGTAGATCGGGTGTTTCACAAAACGTTCGATAGCAACAACGATGGATTTCTCCATTTTATCGCTAACAACGCGACCTTGCAGAGTACGGATTTTATCGGTCATTACGCACCCGCCTTCTCAGTCAGTAAAGTCTTAACGCGTGCGACATCACGACGCACTTGCTTCAACAGGTGAGACTGTTGCAGCTGGCCACTTGCAGCCTGCATACGCAGGTTGAACTGCTCACGCAGCAGATTCAGCAGCTCGGTGTTCAGCTCTTCAACACTCTTCTCACGCAGCTCTTTTGCTTTCATTACATCACCGTCTTAGTTACAAAGGTGGTTTTAATCGGCAGTTTCGCTGCTGCCAGCTTGAATGCTTCACGGGCCAGCTCTTCCGGTACGCCGTCCATTTCATACAGGACTTTACCCGGCTGAATCAAGGCAACCCAATACTCCACGTTACCTTTACCTTTACCCATACGCACTGCCAGCGGCTTTTCAGTGATCGGTTTGTCCGGGAATACACGGATCCAGATCTTACCTTGACGCTTAACTGCACGGGTCATAGCACGACGTGCTGCTTCGATCTGACGGGCAGTCAGACGACCACGGCCAACAGCTTTCAGACCGAAGCTGCCGAAGCTAACATCCGTACCCTGCGCCAGACCGCGGTTACGGCCTTTGTGCATTTTACGGAATTTTGTACGCTTTGGTTGTAACATCAGCGACGCTCCTTATTTACGGCCTTTACGCTGCTGCTTTTTAGGTTGCGCAGCCGGTTTTTCCGGTTGTTCAACAGCAGCCATACCACCCAGGATCTCGCCTTTGAAGATCCACACTTTAACGCCGATTACACCGTAAGTGGTGTGCGCTTCAGAGGTGTTGTAGTCGATGTCAGCACGCAGAGTGTGCAGAGGTACGCGACCTTCGCGGTACCATTCGGTACGTGCGATTTCCGCGCCGCCCAGACGGCCGCTAACTTCAACTTTGATACCTTTAGCGCCCAGACGCATTGCGTTCTGTACAGCACGCTTCATAGCACGACGGAACATAACACGACGTTCCAGCTGAGAAGTGATGCTGTCAGCAACCAATTTTGCGTCCAGTTCAGGCTTACGCACTTCGGCGATATTGATCTGAGCAGGAACGCCAGCAATATCCGCTACGACTTTGCGCAGTTTTTCTACGTCTTCGCCTTTCTTACCGATAACGATACCCGGGCGAGCAGTGTGAATGGTCACACGGATGCTCTTAGCCGGACGCTCGATAACGATACGAGATACAGACGCTTTCGCCAGTTCCTTAGTCAGGTACTGACGTACTTTAAAATCGCTGTCCAGGTTGTCAGCGAATTCTTTGGTGTTCGCAAACCAGGTTGAGTTCCATGGTTTTACAATACCCAGGCGAATACCATTAGGATGTACTTTCTGACCCATTGCTAGTCTCCAGAGTCTCAGCGATCGGACACAACCACAGTAATGTGGCTGGTGCGCTTCAGGATGCGATCTGCACGACCTTTTGCACGCGGCATAATGCGCTTCATGCTCGGGCCTTCGTCTACGAAAATTTTCGTAACTTTCAGATCGTCAATGTCAGCGCCATCGTTGTGTTCAGCGTTAGCAATGGCAGATTCCAGGACTTTCTTAACCAGTACAGCCGCTTTCTTATTGGTGTAGGTCAGAATATCAAGGGCCTGCGACACTTTCTTACCGCGAATCAGGTCTGCAACAAGGCGAACCTTCTGAGCAGAAGAACGAGCATGGCGATGTTGAGCTAAAGTTTCCATCTCTTCCTCCTACCTTATTTCTTCTTCGCTTTTTTATCAGCAGCGTGGCCGCGATAAGTACGAGTCGGTGCGAATTCACCCAGTTTGTGACCGACCATTTCGTCGGAAACAAATACCGGAACGTGCTGACGACCATTATGGACAGCGATGGTCAAACCGATCATGTTAGGAAAGATCGTTGAACGACGGGACCAAGTGCGCAGGGGCTTCTTGTCTCCGCTTTCCACCGCTTTCTCTACCTTCTTCAGCAAGTGCAGGTCAATAAAAGGACCTTTCTTGAGAGAACGTGGCATGGCTTATCCTCTAAAATTATTTGCTACGGCGACGTACGATGAATTTATCAGTACGCTTGTTGCTGCGGGTCTTCTTACCTTTGGTCTGAACGCCCCACGGAGTTACCGGGTGCTTACCAAAGTTACGACCTTCACCACCACCATGTGGGTGGTCGACTGGGTTCATCGCAGTACCGCGAACGGTAGGACGAACACCACGCCAGCGTGCAGCACCTGCTTTACCCAGAACGCGCAGCATATGCTCAGCATTGCCAACTTCGCCCAGAGTTGCACGGCAGTCTGCTTCGACTTTACGCATTTCACCAGAACGCAGACGCAGGGTGACATAAGCACCATCACGAGCAACGATCTGAACGTAAGTACCAGCGGAACGTGCCAGCTGACCGCCTTTACCTGGTTTCATTTCTACGTTATGAACGGTAGAACCAACCGGGATATTGCGCATCGGCAGGGTGTTACCTGCTTTGATTGCAGCATCAACGCCAGATTGAACCTGGTCGCCAGCTTTCAGGCCTTTAGGGGCCAGAATGTAACGGCGTTCACCGTCTTTGTACAGAACCAGCGCGATGTTCGCGGAACGGTTCGGATCGTACTCAAGACGTTCAACAACTGCCGGGATACCGTCTTTGTTGCGTTTGAAGTCAACAATACGATAAGCCTGCTTGTGACCACCACCGATGTGACGAGTGGTGATGCGGCCATTGTTGTTACGACCACCGGATTTGCTGTTTTTTTCAACCAGCGGAGCAAAAGGTTTGCCCTTGTGCAGCTCTGGGTTGACCACTTTAACAACGTGGCGACGACCCGGAGATGTCGGTTTACATTTAACAACTGCCATTGTATTACTCCTCCGACTTACTCAGCGCCGCCGACGAAGTCCAGATTCTGGCCTTCCTTCAGGGTGACGTAAGCTTTTTTCCAGTCGCTACGACGACCGATACGCTGTCCGTGACGTTTAACTTTCCCTTTAACTACCAGGGTGTTAACGACTTCGACTTCGACTTCAAACAGTTTCTGCACAGCAGCTTTGATTTCTGCTTTGGTCGCGTCTTTAGCAACTTTGAGAACGATGGTGTTAGTTTTTTCCATCGCAGTAGACGCTTTTTCAGAAACGTGCGGTGCGCGCAGCACTTTCAGCAGACGTTCTTCACGAATCATGCCAGCATCTCCTCAACTTGCTTAACAGCATCAGCAGTCATTACGACTTTGTCGAAGGCGATCAGGCTAACCGGGTCGATACCAGTTGCATCGCGTACGTCAACCTTGTGCAGGTTGCGCGCAGCCAGGAACAGGTTTTCGTCCAGCTCACCGGTGATGATCAGCACATCTTCCAGAGCCATGTCTTTCAGTTTCTGTGCCAGCAGCTTAGTTTTAGGCGCTTCTACAGAGAATGATTCGACAACGATCAGACGATCCTGACGTACCAGTTCGGACAGAATGCTTTTCAGCGCGCCGCGGTACATCTTTTTGTTAACTTTTTGACTGTGGTCCTGCGGGCGAGCAGCGAAGGTCACGCCACCTGAACGCCAGATCGGGCTCTTGATAGAACCTGAACGCGCACGGCCGGTACCTTTCTGGCGCCACGGCTTTTTGCCTGAACCAGTTACTTCAGCACGAGTCTTCTGAGCACGAGTACCCTGACGAGCACCAGCTGCATAAGCAACAACAACCTGGTGAACCAGCGCTTCGTTGAAATCACGACCGAAGGTAGTTTCGGAAACAGTCAGCGCGCTCTGCGCGTCTTTCAATACTAATTCCATTGCTATCCCCTTACGCCTTCACAGCTGGTTTAACGATCAGGTCGCAACCGGTCGCACCCGGAACACCACCTTTAACCAGCAGCAGGTTGCGCTCAGCGTCAACACGTACTACGTCCAGGCTCTGAACAGTGACACGTTCGTTGCCCAGCTGACCTGCCATTTTCTTGCCTTTGAACACTTTGCCCGGAGTCTGGTTCTGACCGATAGAACCCGGAACGCGGTGAGACAAGGAGTTACCGTGAGTCGCGTCCTGGGTACGGAAGTTCCAGCGCTTAACGGTACCAGCGAAACCTTTACCTTTAGAGGTACCGGTTACGTCAACTTTTTTAACGTCAGTAAACAGTTCAACGCTAATGTTCTGACCAACGGTGTATTCTTCACCATCTGCCAGACGGAACTCCCACAGGCCGCGGCCAGCTTCTACGCCAGCTTTAGCAAAGTGGCCAGCTTCCGGCTTAGTTACGCGGTTAGCTTTTTTAGCACCGGTGGTAACCTGAACAGCGCGATAGCCATCGTTAGCCAGATCTTTAACCTGAGTAACGCGGTTTGCTTCAACTTCGATAACGGTTACTGGGATAGATACGCCATCTTCAGTGAAGATGCGGGTCATACCCACTTTTTTACCGACTAAACCAATCATTGTATCAACCTCTCAATCGCTCGATGACCTGATTAACCCAGGCTGATCTGCACGTCTACACCGGCAGCCAGGTCCAGACGCATCAGAGCATCAACGGTTTTTTCAGTTGGCTCAACGATGTCAACCAGACGCTTGTGAGTACGGATCTCGTACTGATCACGCGCGTCTTTGTTGACGTGCGGGGAGATCAGAACGGTGAAACGCTCTTTGCGGGTCGGCAGCGGGATCGGACCACGAACCTGCGCACCAGTGCGCTTGGCAGTCTCGACGATTTCCGCGGTTGATTGATCGATCAGACGATGATCAAACGCTTTCAAACGGATACGGATTCTTTGGTTCTGCATGAGACCAGAGCTCCAATTATTTTATAGACGAAATAGTTACTCCTCAAACCCATTACGATTGATGGGAGAGTGTAACCGTTCTTACAGAGTTCCCCAATTGGGAACATTGTCTGGTATTGCTTTCGCAGTACCGGTGGCTCATATCGAACCGCTGTCAATATTAGACAAGCCCGCGCATTATACGTAAATCTCAGTCTTAAGCAAGTGCCGTGTAGATATTAATCACTCTTACGCAGATGCGAGTGCTGTTCCACTCTGATTGTCTGCACTTTCACGCGGCGTAAATTCCCTGGAAAGACGTCAGCAAAATGGATATTCGGGCATTGTGCAGTTAGCGCTACTTGCCTGAGAGTCTCCTCTTTCTCGCACCGGATTAGGACATGAATACTGAACTTCCCTTTTTGCTAATTTATATCTCTCTATCCGGACTGCTTGGGGTTCAGGATTTGCGTACTGGCCTATTGCCCGACAAATTCACCTGCCCCCTTCTCTGGAGTGGTCTTCTTTTTCATCAATGTTGCAACCCCACACAGTTGTCCGATGCACTTTGGGGTGCCATTGCAGGATATGGTGTATTTTCTTTGTTCTATTGGGGATACCGCCTGGCATGGCACCAGGAAGGATTAGGCTATGGGGACGTAAAATTCCTCGCCGCACTTGGCGCGTGGCATCGATGGGACTCATTACCCCTGTTGATCTTATTTGCCGCCGGGCTGGCTTGCTGCATGACAGGCGTAGCATTTATAACGCATGGAAAAAGGAAACTAAAAAACCCGCTGCCTTTTGGGCCATATCTGGCGGCTGCGGGTTTTGTTGTTGGCTGGCTAAATCTGATACAGGGCGGTTAGTTACTGACCTTAATTTGCGATTGCAGATAATTTTGCAATCCAAGTTTTCCAATCAGATCCAACTCCGTTTCGAGCCAATCGATATGCCCTTCTTCTTCGGTCAGAATCTCAATCATCATGTCCCGACTAACATAGTCATGAACGCTATCGGCATAAGCAATGGCTTCGCGTAAATCTTTCGCACCATCAAGCTCGAGTCGAAGATCTGATTGCAGCATCTCTTCAACATCTTCACCAATCCCCAACTTACCGAGATCTTGTAAGTTTGGGAGACCTTCTAAGAATAAAATACGCTCAATGTATTTATCAGCGTGTTTCATCTCATCGATTGATTCATGGTACTCAACATCATTGAGGCGAGTCAGTCCCCAGTTTTTAAACATACGGGCATGGAGAAAATACTGGTTGATTGCGACAAGCTCATTTCCCAATAGTTTATTGAGATAATTTATGATTTTAACATCACCTTTCATTTTATAGTCCCTCCGCTTCCACTCTTAGAGCGTAGATGGGGCTACAGGGATGTCAAAAAAAAGAGTGTGACTTAGGCGATCTCTTTAAATTCTGGCATTTGCGTTAATTCATCCTGCATGACTTCACGCGCAGCACGAATGCACTTACCGCACTGATTTCCAACAGGAATAAACTTACGTAATTGCTGAAAAGACTGAGGATGAAACTGGCGAACAGCCTGACGAATTTTTTTATCACTTATCGCATTACACAAACAAACGTACATGATCGCTCCCGTTCAATTTCTGCGCAAAGTGTAAATGAGAATAGTTATGATTACAATAGCACAACGCTATTTACGCGATGGAAGAATGAACAAAAAATGCGAACAAATATGACAACGGTTAAATCACAAGTAGCAAAAAGGGCGCCTTAGCGCCCTTTTTAAGCTCAAAGCTAATTAATAAATAATTAGCTCATTACTTTAGCAACAACGCCCGCACCTACAGTACGGCCGCCTTCACGGATTGCGAAACGCAGACCGTCGTCCATCGCGATCGGGTGGATCAGGGTAACAACCATTTT
>NZ_JAWPBF010000032.1:0-25776 GCF_033341895.1 Citrobacter sp. HN-141
CCATGCCGAACTCAGAAGTGAAACGCCGTAGCGCCGATGGTAGTGTGGGGTCTCCCCATGCGAGAGTAGGGAACTGCTAGGCATCAAATAAGTGAAGAAGCCCATCCTGACGGATGGGCTTTTTTGCGTCTGCGTGTTTTTCCGGAAACAGGCGGATGCGGCGTCCCTCCTTGTGCCAGACCCAGAATTTGTCCATGCCCTCACTTTGCAAACATTCTTGATTTCCTCATTAGGCTGCTCCCTTTAATACCCAGTCTGAATTTCCTGTATTACTCCCCCGAAAATATCAGGATCTCCCGCGGCAGTTACGTGTACCTTTATCTATGAGTGAGAGTCTATCCGGAGAATAAAGTGCTCGGAAAAATGGTATTAAACTACATGCCAGGGCTGAAAAATTTATTAGCGTACGATAAAAGCTGGCTAAAACATGATGTTAAAGCTGGGTTATCCGTTGCTGCCGTAGCACTACCGGTTGCGATTGCTTACGCTGAGTTGGCGGGAGTTGGGGCTATCGTCGGGTTATATTCCTGCGTTTTGCCAATGCTAGCTTATGCGCTGTTTGGTTCCTCCCGCCAATTGATTGTTGGCCCTGATGCCACGACCTGCGCGGTGATTGCGGCCGTTGTGGTTCCTCTTTCTGCCGGAAACCCAGAACTTCACTGGCAGTTAACAATCGTCATGACTGTGATGATGGGAGGATGGTGCCTGCTTGCCAGTAAATTCCGCCTGGGTGCGCTTGCTGACCTGCTTTCTCATCCCATTCTAACGGGTCTGCTTAACGGTGTTGCCGTGACGATTATTGTTGGGCAACTCGGTAAGGTGCTGGGGATTACGCTTGATGAAGCGCAAGTGATTGAGAAGATCATTGCCCTGCCAGGCCGACTCTCAGAAATTCATTTCTTAACCTTAGGGATCTCTATCTTAACGTTAGCTATTTTAATGGCGATCAAAACGTTTCGTAGCCAATGGCCAGCACCGTTGATTGCCATTGTGATAACAACGGCGCTGGTCTGGATCACATCTGCACAGCAGTATGGTATTGCCACTATTGGGGGGGCGGGCTTTCAGCCTGGTTTGCCTGTCGTCCACTGGGGCTCGTTTAAGCCGGGTCTGGCGCGTGATTTATTGATCCCCGCACTGAACCTGGCTCTAGTCAGTTTTGTTAGCCTGATGCTGACCGCTCGCAGTTTTGCCGCGAAAAATGGATATGAAATAAATGCTGATGCTGAGTTCAGGGCGTTGGGGGTTGCGAATCTGATGTCTGGTTTATCTCAGGGGTTTGCGATTAGCGGAGCCGATTCCCGGACTGCGGTAAATGATTCCACGGGAGGGAAAAGCCAGCTGGTTTCCGTTGTTGCAGCCTTAATCATCGGAATCGTTGTGGTATTTTTCACGCAGCCATTACAATTTATTCCGGTCTCTGCATTAGGCATTGTTCTAATATATGCATCGTGGTCATTGATTGATTTACGCGGACTCTGGAATCTAAGGCGAAGAAATAAGCCTGCATTTCGCCTGGCGTTCTTCACCTTTGGTTGTGTTCTGGTTATTGGTGTTATTCAGGGGATTGGCCTTGCGGTATTGCTTGGCCTGTTGCAGTTCCTGCGCACAGTTTTTCGTCCTACTGAACACTTATTGGGAATTGACGAAAATGGGATGATTCACTCATTAGGTAATTCAACCGATGTGAAAATGATCCCCGGCGTGTTGATGTACCGATTTAACTCACCGCTGACCTATTTTAATGTGGCTTATTTTAAACGCCGCGTTTTGAATTTAGTCGATGGTGCAGTGTTACAACCGAAATGGGTGGTCATTGACGCCGTGTCTTGCTTTACCTATTCAGATATCAGCGTCCTGGCAACCATTAATGAGTTAAAGCGGGACCTGAAAGGTCGACAGATTAAGTTAATTCTTGCAGGGCGTAAAACCGAGTTAACACGCTGGTTTAAGGATAGTCGACCAACAATGAAAGATGACGACATGATTCTGGCGCCAGACCTTTATTTGGCGCTCCGGTTCATTCAAAGCAAAGAAAGCATGAATGAGGATGAACCCAGCGTTGTTGAATAAACCAAATTTAGGAAAATGCTCAGGCTGGATATTGGCCGGAATCCAGACAGTGAGAAAACCAGCCCGTGGCTGATTTTGCGCAACCAACAAAACGCCGGGGCCCTCTGTTTATATCCGAACCTCATGGGGGGGGAGTGGAATCAGGTTTATAAGCAACTGATGGTGGTGAATCACTTTCCAGCCTGGCCATATCTGCCGTTTGCCATAGCAGAAAATGGCTGCCCTGGCCTACGTTAAGCACGTCAGAAATAGAGGTGTGCCTGATACCGCTGCATTTTTCAGTACCATGATGGTTCCCTGAGAAGGTTAAACTGTCGTCATGGGTGAGGCGTTGATGCTTCGAATGGTATTTGTGGTTACACAACGCACTGGCGCAGTGACCAGAGAGGGGAGCTCCTGGCGGCGAATAATCGAATGGAGTTCGATGGAGACTCCGTTTCTCCAATAGCAAAAAACCCGCCATAGGCGGGTTTTTCTAAATAGTGGTGCCGGACTCGGAATCGATCTTTTGTTTTATCTTTATGATTTATAAGTAAAATTTTTGATGTGATTATATTTGTGCCCTCATTTGTACCCTCATTCCCGATTGGTATGAATCCGAAACCCGAATCGGTGACGATAAGTGGGATACTCGCCTCAGGCTGATGTGTTGATACTTTATGATGGTCCTTTGTCTGGTGACGCTCCTGGTGCGTTACAGAATCCAGTAACAAACCACCAGAAGAAAAGCACCAGGAACGTCAGTATCATATTGTCCATAAGCAGGCGAACCTGGCAAGGGGTTTGTTTAACTCTGCACTGATACTGACATTTCACATATGTGCAGGCCCCTGATTACTGTCCGGATGCCAGCATTCCAGGGTAGTGACGTGCGATGATGTCATTCAGCTTATCGACCAGTTCTTGCCGCTTAAAGGTGATATGAGCAGTTCCCTTCTGAAAGTATTTGATTGCAAACATCTCATCCTCGTAACGATTGCTGTGCCTGTTTTCATGGATATGATTGGCGAGACGACGGGTGACGTCGGCACGGTTGTCGGGAACCGGTTTTCCGTCCAGAAGCATCAGCATCCGCTCAAGGTCAGCTAACCGATCGCGTTGCCAGCCCCAGAGAAGCCCAAATCCCCACCGGTCACATTTGACTAGCCCACTGACGATGATTTTCCCTCCAAATTTACAGGGGCTGTTCGTCTTAAAATCCCAGCTCAACCCTTTGAAGACGTTAATGACACCCCGCTCAAACACATCACCTTTATTCAGATACAGTTGCTCAAAAGTGCTCAGAATGTTGGCTTCGCTGACTGCAGGAATGTTCTCCCCCCCAAGATTTCTGTACCACTGATCACGAGCCTGAGCGTCCATGATGGAAAGCATCCCTGACTTTTTCATTAAATCGCGCCATATACCACGATCGAGATTACGGGTAATGGCTTTCATCGCTGTTTCTGGTTTTTCCATCAACCAGCAACCACGGCGGAATTCCTGCTTCATGGCCCAGTCCAGAGCGGTTTTACCGCCAATACTGCGGGTCAGTGTTGCAATATCGCTAAGTTGTTGCATGAGCACTTCAATCTGCGCCAGCGCCGCATTACGTCCGGTGACGATGCGCTCAATGCTGGTGGAGCAAATAACGTCTGTGTGGCCGGTTAATACTTCGGGTTCGTTAAGAGTAAGGTCTGACATCATTTATTTCCTTATATAAAGCAAAGTGCCAGTCGGTGAGGGCTGGCGCTTATGGGTAAGTGATGAGTACGGACAGGTAATTAATCTGTACTGGTCTGCTGCAGACGCTGAAGATCGCGAACATCCCTGAGTGCCTGTTCAATCCATGGCAACAGCACGGCTGAATCGGTATTTACTTCGTCGTTATCGAAGATAATCCCGTTGTCGCAACAGATGTTGTCCTGCAGCAAGCAAATCAAAATATCGAGAGCGGTTTCAGTGGTTAATTCTGGCATGTGAAAACCTTGTGGTGATTGAGGTGGGGTTACCAGTCGAAAACGTCAAAGCCGGGCAGCACTTCGCCAAAGGCATCCAGATGAACAATGCCAACGGCGTAGCGACGGATAAGCGTTATCACTAACCGGCGGCAGGCTTTCGACAGTCCGAGGCGTTTGAGCCGTAATACCGGAAACGACCAGGCATACAGGCGAATCAGATAACCTGAACCAGTGTACATAATCCATTCCGACTCGCCGAAGTCTTCGCGCTGATGTGACAGGGCGTACAACAGTGAATTGTCTTCCTCCGTGAGGTGCGCAGTACTGCAGCACATCCCCGGTAATGATGTAAAAGGGGGCCGTGGGAATTCAACGGCGATCTTCCCAGGTTCATCCGCGATCCGCAGTGAGCAGCCGTTCTGGTTTACCGCGGCGATCAGTTCGGACAATTCAATACCATCGACATCCACTGCGATACGCCCCATGTTGAGGGCCAGAACGTTGATGGCATCAGCTTCCACGTTGAGAGACAGCTTCATCGGGTCATCTTGCTGTATTTGCCTGTAGTGATATCTGTCACCGCTCTGTAGCCGTTACGTGTCATCAGTCCACAGGCCTTACGGGCGCGGAGAATATCGATACTGCTGATAAGCGGTGACTGCTCTGTAGTGCTGGATCCGTAACGGTCAGTGCGTACCAGATCGTATTTTTCGACGATAAAATTGACGGCATCACACAGGGAAATACCGGCGTCAATGTGCTCCTGAATCACGTCGTCGTTGCCAAACGGCGTGTCGTTTAGCGCCAGACCGTAGTGATGATCCAGCAGGTGGCTCAGAAGTCGCTGCCAAATCTCCACGGGTGACAGACGTGGAGAAGCCTCCCGTGCCGGGGATACGGGTTGTGTTTGCATAAGGGGTATCTCGTTGTTGAAGGGGTAAAAAGAAAGGTGTTGCGGGGGTTATGACGTTACTGATGGTGTCGGATAAATCGCTATATAGATATAGCCATGCGATCCGAGTGAGTCAGCCTCGCAGGTCAGTCCCTTTGCATACAGCGTGACGCAGTGCTGATGGCGGGGACTGAGTTCGCCGGAAACCAGCATCAGTTCCATTTGCTTCAGCAGTACCGGAAACGCTTGGTCGAGATGGCGCAAATCCGCGTCGGTGAATGTCCCGGTGATGCTGGCGCGGTCGGCCAGATAATGCAGCCGGTTGCCTTCCTGTACCAGCCGTGCACCGAAGCACGGGGTGATATTACGTTTCAGTCCCCACCACGGTTCAGAAATATGATGATTTGCCGGCAGTGTTTTATTCAACAAGGTCGTGCTCCTTGAATATGAGTTAACTGAGGGTGACGCTGCGCAGAACGACATACGGGCCGTTGCGGTCCTGGCGACGTTCAGCGAACACGGCCAGGACGCCGCTGATATCCTGGACCTCCTTCCCTGCATAGTGGCAGACGCTGCCGGACCAGGCGTATTTTCCGGAACAGAAGCGAAACAGCCTGGACTCAGGATGCTGGCGATATAGCGCCATCGCCTGACGTTTGCTGATAATCTTCATCGCTGCTCTCCTTACAGCCAGCCGCGTTCAGCGAATGACACTACTTCCATGCCGCCAACCACCAGATGGTCCGGCAGGCGGATATCCACCAGGTCCAGTGCCTGCTTAAGACGTTCCGTGAGGCGGCGGTCAGCCTGGCTGGGCTCCGCCAGCCCTGACGGATGGTTATGGGCAACGATGACGGCGGCTGCGTTATGTTTCAGGGCGGCTTTCACCACTTCCCGGGGATGGACTTCGGTATGACTGATAGTGCCGGTGAACAGTATCTCGTGGGCAATGAGGCGGTTCTGGTTGTCGAGGAACAGCACCATAAACACTTCGCGCTCTTCCCCTGCCAGGCGCAGACGCAGCCAGTCCCGGGTGGCACCGGCGGAGGTGAAGGCCACACCGGGTTCACGCAACTGGCGCTCCAGCAGGTTCATTGCCCGCCGTAACGTTCGCCGGGCATACGGGGACAGGGGGACTTCCTGGTGTGGTGAGGTCAGTGACGGGAACATATCAGGCTGCGATGACGTGGGTAAGGGGGCCGGATTCGTCATGGTTATTCCCCTAATCAATGATACGCATAATTGCGTGGCAGTCCGGGTGCAGCAGGGTATAGTCCCGCAGGCGATAATAGTGCTCCGTCATGGCATTGCATTCGGTGCGGCAGGCGTGATGACTGTAAGCGATAAGGCAGACGGCTATCCCGGCAGCCTCAGCGCTCATCTCTGCGCCGTTACCGTTCATGCTGTTAAACAGTGTCCATTTCTCATCGTTTTCGTTCTCCGGGGCCATAAATGCACCGCCATTGCTGAGGGTAAAGAAATTCCATATCCCGCCGCTGTAGTCCCTGCAAAACCGGTCCATCCAGCCAAAAATGTGGGGTTCAAGGGTTATCCACTGCGGTATGCTGCCAAACTGCTGCGGCCAGAAGGCGGCACGCTGTTCATCGGGTACGGGCATGCATTCGATGCGGTCTGTATCAGTACGTGGTGAGGTGAGAGATTCAGTCACCGGACTGGTCAGGGTGAGTATGTTGTTCATTTGATTTCCTTTGTATTTTCATGTGGGTTGTTGTGACAAAGTGACGGACAGAACTGCACATAGCCATCATCATCACAGCGTGAAGGCCAGTGCCCCTCAGGGATACTTATGCTGCACTGGCTGAGTTCACCGGGACGATAAAGAAGGTGAGAGCACCAGGCGCACAGGTCGTCATCAGAGATGTAGCGGCAGCTTTGCTCACTGATCAGGGAGAACGGATGTGGCGAAACCTGAATCACGCCGCCAGGAATACACTGCATTACTTCAGGCTCCCGAGCAGGCTTTCCGCCATTACCCACAGGGCGCGGTTGAGCTTCACGTCGCCGTCAATGCCGTTAACCGCACGGGTGTGGGCCCGTTTACCTTTCGTTGTTCTGCCCGGCAGACCGCCTTTAATCAGGTTTTCCTGGATACGCTGGTAGGTGGTCCACAGGTCGGAACTTTCATCCTGCCAGCGTCGCGCAGACAGAATCTGTGCTTCCGTCACCGGCTGGTGCTCTTCCCCAAAGCGGTACGTCAGGGCGGCTCTGGCAAACGCCTGTTGTGCCGGCGGAGGAAGTAGCAGTGACTGCATGGCATCCCGCTTCTCCTCCACCCGGTCAAATATCCCCAGCACCTCATAAGCCCCTTCAATGACTTTATCCACCACATTCCCCTTGTGCGGTACGCGAACCTCACCAAAGGTTTCGCCACAGACAAGTCCGTTCTGGCAGACAAAGCGAAACAGGCCCGGCAGCATCTGGTATGAGCTGGAGCCGTCGTGGCTGTTAAGCAGGATGATTTCGGGGACCTGTTTGCCGGTGATTTGCCCCTCACGCCGCAGACGCAGCATGTGCTTTGTGTGGTCGCGTTTATTCAGGTCGCGAACGCGGGTCTGGCAGGCAAAGAACGGCTGGAAGCCTTCCCGCTGCAGATTATCAAGCAGTGTGATGGTCGGGATATACGTATAACGTTCTGAGCGTGATTCGTGCTTTTCTTCACTGAATACGCTGGGCACATAGTGTGCCAGTTCATCACGGGTCAGTGGGCGGTCGCGGCGTACGAGACTGGCCGCACCAAAACGGCTGGCTAAGCGCATGGTTAATACCTCTGATATCGGGTTAAAGGGCATAAAAGCAGAAAGGCCATGCTCCGGAAGGTGCATGGCCTGTGGGGGACTGTGTTCTGTTGAAAAATGAGCAGGACTTCGCCGCTCAGTGGCTCAGTGGCTGTGGTGACACAGGAATACCGTCGCTGATGAGATAGCGGTTCAGCATCTCTCCGGCCTGCGGGGCAAAATTCCAGTCCCGCCATATCAGCATGCCACGGCAGTCGCGGATGACCAGACGAAAATGGGGCCCTGGTCGTCTTCGACGGTGACGTTGAGATAGCGTGCGGCCATGGCTTCCGCCTGTCGGCGGGTGAAGGGGCCGGGTGGCAGCGACGCATTATCAGTGGTCTGCATATCTGATCCCTGATGAGAAACAAAAGAAAACGCCCCGCTCAAATGAGCAGGGCGTCGGCGGTGTGAAATACTGATGCAGTGGTCAGGGCTGGCGGGTGTGTGCTGCCTGAACCGGGATATGCGTCATGGACTGAGGTTCCTGTTGTCGTGAGCGTGAATGAATTCAGAAAAAAGGCGTTACCTGTCTTTATTACGGCAGGGCATATTTCGGCAGACAGCCGCTGTCCCCGAACGCGGGAAGGACCTTCCCCGCACCGTTAAGCGTAAACACGGCTGCCTTTACGCCCTCCCCGGACACAATGACCCGCTTACCGGTGCGCAGTTTATCCCATGCCCATGCCACGTTGTCTGAGCCCACATGTGACTCGCTGTCACTGACGCTGACAGGCTCCTCATCGTCAATTTTCATGTCCAGCGACTGGCCGTTATCCATCCTGACCTGATGACCGTTTGCGTCGGTGAAGGTCAGGGTGGCCGCTTGTGAGCCGGTGTCTTCGCAGGTCAGGTAAAGCTGTGACTGTCCTTTCCCCAGAATTACAAACTCAGACACGCCCTGACCCCAGCCGCTGGCCCAGGTATCACGGTTACCGAAGGCCTGTGACACTGCCGGAGTCAGAGCAGATATCAGAAGAGTGAAAAGCAGTATTTTCTTTTTCATAGTATTCCCTGAGGGTGATGGTTAAGACGATACGGGTCTCTCCTGAAGACATTGAGACGCGTTAAGAAAGAGGGCTGATAAGTGATACTGGCGATATCACTGGCTGACGGTGAATGTGCCCTGATCGGTGAACACCCGGGCCTCAACAAAATTGCAGGCTTTACCAAAATCCAAAGTGTGACCAAATTTCCAGAAGACACTCTCAGCGAAGGTCATTTTACGGGGTGTGAACGGTTTATCTGTGGGCCACCAGCCATCCACATTCCGGCCCCTGTAGGCTATTTTTCGGTGTGTCAGCATCGGGCATTTTCCCCTGTTAACATCGATTTTCTTTATCAGAACGGTGTCGGTTTTTGCTGTCACGGTGACATAGATGCAGCCATAGCACTCATGGCCGGCATGGCTGACCTCCACTTTAACGGGCATATCGCTACCGGCCAGGGAGGGAAGTGAGGTGAACAACAGACTGGCGGTCAGCGCCATAAAAAACCTTTTCATTACTTTTCTCCGGATGAAGGCATTCCTGCAATTCATCGCATTGATTTTTAATCAGTAAATGGCTGAATACAGTATCCCTGAGGGATTCTATAACCGGAAATTCATCATGAACAATGAATAAAACCGATCAGGTCGATCGACAAAATCGATCGTGACAGAGCCAGATTATTTATCGAAACGGAAGACAGGCTTATCGATGCGGAAGTCAGCCAAAGAAGAAGGACCAGACGGTCCGGGCAGCACGGGCCACGGTGTGTGTGACTGTCCGGAGCGCGCAACGTGCAACCTGCGGCAACGGGGCTTGGTCGATGACCGCGTCAATCACTTCCACCACGGCATCGCCAAAGCTGTTGCGGGCGGTAGTGATAATGCCGGGGGTGTGGTACCCGCTTTGCAGGTGAGGCACCAGCGGGCTGCGGGCCTGCTTTGGGAGACGGGTAATCATCGCCTCCACCAGACGGGGAAGGTGGTACCGCCCCCTGACTGACACCGGAAGAATATTCGTCTCTGCGGTTCCCATCTGACGGGCCACGGTCTGTTGTTTCTGTATAATACGTTCAGCCTGCAATGCTGATGGCTGCGCCGATAACCAGTTCCAGTGCGCTGCAGGTTCGGTTTTATCCACCTGGTTGAGGACCCATAACACCGGTGGCAGCGGTCCGCTGTATTGTGCGAATACCTCCTGATAAAAAAGCTCTTCCACCGAGAATGCGCGGTCATCGGCCTTGAGCACCCACAGCACCATATCGAGTTGTGGCATGAGTTCGCGGTACAGCTCACGGTATTCGTTGTCACGGCTGATGCTCTCTCCCGCACCGGGTAAATCCACCAGCGTCAGGTAATGGTTACCGAAGCGCAGACGTACACGCTGAGGCTGACGGGTACAGGCCTCCACGGCATTCACCGCACAGACTTCACTCCGGAACAACGCATTACACAGCGAGGATTTGCCGACGCCGGTCTTGCCCATGATGCCAATCACGGGTTCATACGCGACGAGGCGGCTGAGCTCCCGGAGAAGATGCTGCCGCAGAATACGGGGATAGCGCCGCAGATGGCGACGGATAAGGGCATAGCCCGAAGGATGTTTCATATAAGCCTCGGCATAATAAAATGGCCATCACGGATGGATGGCCTGACTGACGTAAACGGGAGGGAATTCACTGAGGTGATATATAACTGAGAAAAATTTAAAAATGCGGATATAGCATTTAATCCAGATATCAGCAGGGGCGAGCGCCCCCCCACAGATATGTTGATTCAGTTTATGGTACGCATAAAAGGAATTTTGTTGATTTTTTTTGCAATTCTTAAAAAATATTCCCTGTGAATTGCTGGTGTGTTTTTCAGTTTGTCATAACCACTCTTTTTTTTAGTCGCACTGATTTCTGCCTCCCTGTCAGCAAGACGTCGTCGGTGGGGTCTGTTGATGTTATCTTCCCTTTCTGTTCTTCTGAGCAGACGGGGGAATAATGTGCAGGGTTCATGACGCCGATAGCCAGGTGCAGTGACATCAGGGAACGGATTCAGTATGTCGGATATGAAAAAGTCTATTCCTCCTGGCGTGGGAGAACTTTTTTGTTTGTTGATGACTTCACGCTGGAAGTTGAGTAAGAAATTAAAGTCAAAACCAGAAATACCCACCAGGCATTCAATGTCTTCAGGGATGAAAGAGTACCAGACCTCAATAATTTCCCTGATAAAGTCATGACTGACAGCCCCGTCCTGAATAAAAAATAACACATGGGCGAAAGGCTCAAAATTCTCGTCCAGCATGCCCAGTCTTACATGTCCGGCTATCCGGCTGTACATTGTGCGATGTTTTATTTTACTCATCATCGAGGAAAAGGCTATGTTAATTATGGTTAAGTCATCGATGATGTGTTCAAGTATTCCATTTGTCTTGCAGTTGAGGTGAAAGCTGATTGGGATTATTGTGATTTTTCCGGATGCTTTATTTTTTATTTTGTTATATTCAGTCTGGATTTTAAGTAGCACATCTTCTTTGTGAATAAGATTTTTCTTCAGTTCTTCTTTATATTCTGGGGTTGCTTCGCAATGAAGCTTCAAATATTTATGCGTTCCCGCGAGAGAACGGGATGAGCCAGGGCGTAATGAATTCTCATATTTAAGAATGTCCGACAAAAGATTGCATGCGTAGCCGTCTGTTACCTGCGTTTTTCTTTTTTTAGTGGAAAGTTTATCAGGCGGTATTTTTTCACATTCTGCATCTTTAAAGCTGAT
Organism: Citrobacter sp. HN-141; assembly: GCF_033341895.1. Taxonomy (NCBI): domain Bacteria; kingdom Pseudomonadati; phylum Pseudomonadota; class Gammaproteobacteria; order Enterobacterales; family Enterobacteriaceae; genus Citrobacter; species Citrobacter sp. HN-141. The sequence continues at coordinate 11,449 of NZ_JAWPBF010000032.1, forward strand.
GAAGCTGTATATGTCAGCCAGGTCCACGTAACGTATGGGTTCCGATGGATACGTGGCATCTATCTCCCTTAACCTCAGAAAGTTCACTTCATAAAAATCATTCAGTCCGTCCCTTCTCATTCTGCTCTCCCGAATACTGGTTCTGTTTTTATACCTCCGAATTATATCGTATAAAGCTCTGAATTAAGAGTGATTAGATCACAGTACCGGCATGGTAAAACATAGCCTTTTAAGCATTATTCAGAGCTTATGATTTCCTATTAATTCATTGAATTAAATGAATTATATATACTTTGCTTGTCATTTTTTTGTGTTTGTTTTTTTCTGTTGTTTCAGATTGTTATGACATGATTTTAAGGTGAAAACGATTCTGACTGTCTTTTCAGGCGACTGAGGGTGTTCCGTTACTTCCGATCAGCGTCTTACAGCAAGACTGTTTTTCCGACTGTGTTTACCTGGTCAGGGAGTATCTTATCCTGTCATCCAGTTGCAGAGCATTCTGTGGTCTGATTGTTATCGCCGGGGAGAATGCAGTTTCCCCTCGAAAATAAATACGTTAGCCCGTCATGAATTTACCTTTTTTCATGTTTTCCGGGCCGCGCATGGAATGTTTTTCCTGAGTAACCAATAATTACTCTCTTACTTCCACGTTTTTTGTGCCTGAAAATACCGGGGGAGTAATCAGAAAATAAACCCCGTATCGGTATAAATAACGGCAAGATACTATTGCAGTAAATATTACAGTGGCAGGGTGACCAGTTCCGGGAGTCAAAAAGTGTGCGTATACAAATCTTTCATGAACACATGCCTGTACAGGTATCAAGTCCGGAAGACAGAAATGGTGGCTAATATCATTTTAACACCAGGGTGTGAATAACTTAAACCTGCGTAGTGTGTGTATTCTCTGGAGGTTACTGACGGTGTGAAAAGAAACATTAAGGTTATTAGTGTTATTTTATAAAAGATGTGTTATTTATCCAACTGCTTACACCTTTGTATCCATGAATACTGACTCTTCAGTAAGTACAGTATTCCTTCGTCTACCGGGTGATGATTTCTTTTCAGACATCCCGGTACGTTCAATGATTACTAACATCATTGTTTATTCTTTGCCGTAAATCATAATGATTGTCAGACTTTTCTGTGTGATGAACATCCATTCCATTGCACGATAAGAAATTACTGTTACAGCACGTGTGAAAAATGATACTCAAGAAACATACTTTAATGGCTGAAAGCCTGAATCGGTATTCTGCATAAAAAATTAATCTCTCCCGTAATCTCATGACCAATAACTGTTATGGGATATTTATCATGGAATACGTAATCAACTCAAACCACAAACCAGACTGTTCTCTTCAGTCAGTATTATTTAACCATCAGGACCGGTTATTTGACTGTCATTCGAAATTACTCCTGCTTCGGGTGGATTTTGCATACAGGAAAAACTCTGATTCATACGCGTATGGTGATATTCATCAACTGGTGGCTGAGATGACATGGCTGACTGAGCAATGCGCAGAGATATCTGGTCTGGAGGGATATGCCTGGGTAATGGAATATGGGGGAGATCACCGTTACCACATTCATGCGGCGTTTTATATCAATGGTCAGAGCCACCGGAAGGCCTGGTGCTTCTGGAAAGCCATCCAGTCGCTGTGGGAAGACATCACGGACGGAGAAGGCTACGCGCACCGGTGTGAGCCTAAGGGACATTACCGGGTGCGAGGTGAACGAGTAATCAACTTTTCAGATCGCAGAGGAAGGGAAGGTATGCAGTACATCCTGAGCTATCTGGGTAAACAGTCGCAGCGTACAGAGCGCCGGATTTACAGAGTCAGCGCAGTCCCTGCTCCGGCAGTCAGTGGCAGGCGGCGTAAGCGGAGCTGAATCTATCCGGTAAAAAATCACGCCAGTGCGTCATCGTTTGAAGAAGTCTGCACCATTCGAATACCTGGCTTCTTCTCCCCTATCACCAACGGAGAACAAACGATGACCACACCAAACCGCCTGCTTAACGATAAGTTTGTCGATATGGCCTTCATTACGCAGCTCACCGGCTTAACCGACAAATGGTTCTACAAATTGATTTCATTGGGTGAATTCCCAAAACCCATTAAGCTTGGGCGTAGCTCCCGCTGGTTGCAGAGCGAAGTGGAAGCCTGGCTGCAGCAACGCATTGCTCAGTCCCGGCGGTAACCTATCGAACGCAGTCACATCTCCCACCTGATTTAACTCTAACGACCGTATGACCCACAGTGCTGCCCTCCCCGGGACGGCTTACGCCTGCGCATCGCATGGCAAAGGACCAATACTATGACGATTTACGCCAAATCTTTTATCGCGCTTGATGGCAATCAGCTTCTTACAGGCGCCACCACTGCACAGATTTCCCCTTACGACCGCTACTCTTGCCACCTCTGCAGCAGTGCGCTGGCATTCCACCCTGAATGGGCCTCCAACCACCCGTGGTTCTAGCACACATGGGAAGATCTGGCGGAGAACGGACGCCACTGCCCGTATGTGCCCCGTGAGCCGCTGGAGGCGCGACGGAAACGCATGCTGCGTCGTTACCATTGGTACGCAAGGCCGACGGGCACCGCCTTGGTTGCTTCAGCGAGCGCTACTGCCTGCCCTGTCGTACCGGTGACCACAGTACCGAACGTTGCGCAGAATACACCTGCGTTATCTTCCACCTGCAATCAGGATCCCATGACAGTATTTACACCATGCAATTTCGCACTATTCGTACCGCCCTTGACCACGAGGGCGTAGTCACTCACCTCTGGGATTTGGCTCCGCATTCACGGGGGATCTGGTTCTACCGTTCCTGCAACAATCCCCTGCGTCTGCACTGGACGCATAACAGCGGAGGTTATTTCGAACATAACTTGGAAGACGCTGACGAACGCAGGTTAACGCATTGTGAGTACCGGAGCATTACCCAGGATAAATCGGTATCCACTTTTGACCAGGCTGTGAATGCACTGATGGAACGTGATGATATATACGCCACAGCGCCTTCAAAAAAGGATTACTTCTGCGTGCTCTGTCAGCATGAAGATTATGGTATTCGCTGCTGTCCGGAGTGCGGACAGCATATGCGCAAAAAATAAACATCAGATTCTTTGTTGACGTACCGCTGGTAACATTAATGCTCTATCCAGTTGCTTTAGTGATATTTCCGGAAGTTTGTCACAGTTCATCAGACCATTTCAGCCCGCCCTTAAGAAGTGATCGGCTTATAGTTTTCAGGTCCCTTCCGTCCTGCAATCTCGGAGGTGATGATCTTCGTAATTTTGGAGTCAGCCAGAAATCCCTTACTGAACTGAGCTCTGTTTTCGCGAATGAATCCTTTCAGAGCATTGTAGGTTCGCAGACGATACACACCGAGTTCAGGCAGTGAGGCTTTCAAGTTGAAATGGTTTTTTTTGATAATGTTTTCCACTTCGCTGAATATTGTGGGGGCAGTTTGCTCGTTGTTGATTTGCTGTGCTTCAATAAACGAGGCAGGAATACGATTTGCTTCCTCTTTGAGCAGACTGTCAATAATCTCGTTGGTCACTCTGGTTCTGTCACCGAGGACAAAGAAGAGATCCCACGCAAAGCGTTCTAGTTGGCGAAAGTTTCCTGGCCAAGGAGCGCACAATATTTTATCTATAACACCCTCTTCATAAACCGTAAAAAGCTGCGACAGCGCCTGCATCGATTTTCCATCGCTGGCAAAAACGGGCTGGTTAAAGGATTTCCATCGGTAGAGCGTGAGGATGAGTGTTAACAACGCGTGAGCACGGTCCTCAGCAAACAGCTCGTTGAGTGATTTGAATTTCACTACGTCTCGGATACGGTGAAACAAATCGCGGCGTAACCGACCTTCGGCCAGCAGGCGCGAGACAGGCTCATTGACCGCGAGTACCACTTTGACATCGTATTTTGTCTTCGACGCATCCTCCCCCACTTTGCTGATCCAGACGTCGTTACTGATAGCGGACAATAAATCCAGTAACTGTGTTTGTGAGGCCAAACTTGCGCTTTGCAATTCATCCAGGAAGAGCACACCATTATGTGCTTCTTCAAAAAAGCCATTTTTGTCGATCGCGTCGGTAAATGCACCTTTCGTTGATCCCCGCATGCGGGTTTCCAGCAATGTTTCACTGACTGCGGCAAGGTTAATTTCAACCATTGCTTTACCCATCTTCGTAGCCAGATGTTTAGCCGCCGCGCTTTTTCCAGTGCCGGTATCTCCCTCGATAAGCAAGGGGCCATGCTTGATGTGAATACCTGTGTCTTCATCCAACCGTAATTGCGAAGTCCTGGCAAACAGCGACGCCAGCACGGTGTTGAAAATTGAAACATCTCCGCCGGTTTTATTTCCGGATTTTGCCAGTGCAATAGAGGTATTTCCTGCGCTGAGGAATGCAGAAAGGGAACGGATAAATTCGTTACGGTCATCCTCCCGATACAGCGCTGAGCTTGATGGCGAGCTGTCTGGCAACAAAAAAACCGTTTTGCGCGTCACGATAGTTCGCGCCTGACTGACAAAGAGGCGGTCATTAACCTGATCGTAGGGATCCGTTATCGCTAAGTCGGAAAATAGGTTATGTTCATTTTGTAATACAACACCGGGTCCTTGAGCGGTAATTAACGCGATCCACTGCATAAAGTTCGGATATCTTTTCTCCAGTGCTTTGATATTTTCCTGTTTCACAAGCAGATTCAGCGCCTGCTTCCATTCATCCATTACGGCCTGCGAAATCATGTCTGTGATATCACCGGTAAGTGAAACCGTCTGTTGGCGGGATGATTTCAAGCCGGCCTGATACCAATACAGCGCCAAATCGGCGGGACGTTTCTCTTCGCTAAAATTGATAATTCGAATATCCACAGTGTCGATTTCATCATTAAGTAAAATATTAAATAATGTTTTCATCACTAGACAATGAAGTCAACATAACATGAAATTTATAATTATTTGATAAGTAACGATTAATTTTTTATTTGAAAGTTGGCACGCAATTCGCATTAGTTATATCACTACACACAAACGAAGAGATAAAACGATGAATATCCAAATTGCGAGTCCAGACCAGATCAGTAAACTGTTAGCCTTTATTGCCGTGAAAGCCAAAGGGACACGCTTCGAAATCCCGGCTAGCTTGCTGCAAAACGTTGAAAGCGAACTGCGTGATTTCTGCAAAGCGCACCGTATTACGGTTCAGTTTAAAGATGCTTCAACCGGGCGTGTGATTGTTTTTTGTGCCGCAGGGGCGGCAACCGGAACGGTGGTGGGGGCGATGTGCGGCGGCATGCTTGGCGCGTTGACCGGCGCGCTGCTCGGGAGTGCGGCAGGCGCAGCTTTAGCGCAGATGCGTATTACCATTTATCCGGTAGCGGGTAGCGATAATCTTGTCTTGGCATTAGCCTAACTTTATACAGTGAACGCAGGTGCAGCGGTATGGCGCAGTACCTGTTTAAAAGGAAAAAATAATGAACAAAACTCTTTCACTCGTTGATGTATTACAACGCTCGCTGGCACAGAACAAAGAAGATATTACGCCACTGCTTGGCTATCTTAGCACCACCAAGGAAGAATTGAAGGTACAGATGGAGCGCAGCAGCACCCGTTCCGATGCTGAAAAAATTGCCCATTACCTGCGCAAAATGGGCAGCAATGATATTGCCAGCCTGTTTCGCAGTGGCGAAGGTGTGGAATATGAAGAAATCGTCTGTGATGTTGGCGAAAAGCTTAAGGTTAAAGGGGTCAACAAAAACATGTCGGTAGAGCTCAACGAAGAGTTCATCATTCAGCATCTCTTTTCCGATGCACTGAAAAAAATGAGTGATGAAGAACGCAGTGCGTTAATGCGTTCGATGAACCTTTCCGAGAAAGATCAGGGGGCAATTCTGGCGGGTACATTAATGGCCTCACAGGTGATGCTGAACCAGTTTGGCGGCTTTGCGGTGTATCGGATGTCCGTTATTCTGGCCAACATGCTGGCCCGCTCGCTGATGGGTAATGGCCTCAACTTTGCGGCAAATGCTGCTCTGGTACGCGGTGTCGGTGCATTCCTGGGGCCAATTGGTTGGATAGCTTCCGGTGCATGGCTGGCGGTAGAAATTGCAGGCCCTGCGTTTCGTAAGACGGTTCCGGCGATCGTACATATCGCGATGCTGCGTCAGAACGTATTAAAACGCCTGACTATCAGCGTAGTGGGAGATGGTTCCGTCGGCAAAGATGCGCTCTTTAAAAGCGTATTCGGTGTTGATACCGGCAATATCAATCCTATTGCTGGCTCTACATCCGATACTAAGGTGTATGACCTTGGTCACACAGGTACTATTAAACTTATTAACTTCCCTGGATTTCACGACGTGCGTTCCGAGGTCAATGACTTGGTGAATGATAATATCAAGCATACCGATCTGTTCCTGCTGGTGGTAGACGTCAACCGTGGTGTGTCAGGTCATGATGTGCAGACACTGGAGAAGTTAAAGGCGGAGGGCAAGCCTGTGTTGGTCTGTCTGAACAAGGTGGATATGCTGCGCCCGAATGATAAAGATAGGATGGTTCACGTCGCCAAAACACGCCTTCAGAACCCCTATGTGATTGAAACGGCCTTTGACCCTGATCCGCGCTTGTCGCAGGATGGTCCGATCGGCACACAGGTCGTGTTTGACTGGGTGGTAAATCAGTTAGAGGCGCAGGGTAAAGAGACCGCACACCTGAAAGCCGAGCAGAAATAACGTCGATATAACTAAGCCAGGGGCATGCTCCTGGTTTCGTCATTTTCTTCGGACTCAAGAGAACGCAACAGCGCACTTGCTTTGCCACAGTTGAATTTTGTGCCGTAACGATGTGCAAGCATGTAAGCATAAGGAGTCAAGGTATAGCGTGTTACTTAGTTACTCGGATTAACAATCCCAACGTACAGAGCGGCGGATTTACAGAGTCAGCGCAGTCCCTGCTCCGGCAGTCAGTGGCAGGCGGCGTACTGAAGCAAACCATTATCGATACCGGCATCGGCGATACCATCGGCATGCTGATGTCACACGGCAATATTTCTCCCTACATCATGGCGTGGTTGATAACCGTGCTGATCCGTCTGGCAACGGGTCAGGGCGTGGTCTCAGCCATGACGGCGGCGGGGATTATTAGCGCAGCAATCCTCGACCCGGCAACCGGTCAACTGGTGGGCGTCGACCCGGCGTTGCTGGTGCTGGCAACAGCGGCTGGCTCCAACACGCTGACCCATATCAACGATGCTTCGTTCTGGCTGTTCAAAGGCTACTTTGATCTGTCGGTGAAGGATACGCTGAAAACCTGGGGTCTGCTGGAGCTGGTAAACTCCGTGGTTGGCCTGATAATCGTGTTGATCATCAGCATGATTGCATAACGTTGATACCGCTCTGGCCCACAGCGCCAGAGCGGTTTTCCATCCTGCCTCAACAATCCTCAATAATCAGATATACCGCCTTCACCGGACCATGCACCCCAACCACCTTGATAAGCTCAATATCCGCCGTCGAGCTGGGTCCACTGATGATATTAATGCACGATGGCATACGCTCACCGGCCTGTGCTTTCTGATGCAGTTTTTCTGCCAGCTGCGCCACGCGCGGCAGGATGGTGCTTTTACGCAGCACGAAAATAGAGGACTCCGGCAACAGGCTCAGGGAGCGCCCGCGCTCCGGTGCGGAAAACAGCACCACGCCGCCGGACTCGGTCAGGCCATATTCGGCATACACCACGCCGACTTTCGCCTGCTCGGCCTGGGTAATATTTTCGCTACCACGCGCCGGATCCCAGACCACGGCGTTGCATTCCTGCTGCAAGCGTTCGGTGATGCCCAGCTCCACCAGCCGGCTGTCGCCGCTCAGCACCACCGGCTGCTGACCCAATTCTTCGCACAGGCGCAGTGCCGCGTCTGCGGCCTGGTCCTCGCTGGTCAGTTCGCAGCGGGCCAGCATCACTTCGCTGGCAAACTGGATAAACGCAGAGCAGCGCTGCTCGGGGCTAAGCTCGGTCAGGCGCTCGTTGGCATAGTTGTTAACCGGTGCGGCATCCGCTTGCGGTTCGAAGCGCAGCGGGCGACCCAGCGCCTGGGCGATGGTGTTTAAAAACGCGGTACGGTTATCCATTCTTTTTCTCCTGCGCCTGATGTTTCTTAAACCAGCTGCGGAAGCTCTCGCCGTCAGCATCAGGCAGATCGCGCGCCTCCATCCAGTCACCAATCGCGCCAACCTTGAGCGGGGTTTTGCCGCCATTGATAAACCAGCTCGCCGCATGCGCGCCCGCCATCATCCCGACTTTCCACAGCCCCGGATGGCTATTGGCATAGGCGAACATCTTGATCGCCCGTCGCTCGGCTTTCGGCGTAATGCCCTCCTCGGCCATCACCCGGCGATGACGCAGGATCAGTTTTGACAACGGAATACGCACCGGGCAGACGCTGTCACAAGCCGTGCACAAAGAACAGGCGTACGGCAGGTCTTTAAAATCTTTATAGCCGCCGAGCAGCGGAGAAATCACCGCGCCGATAGGGCCGGGATAGATAGAGCCATAGCCGTGCCCGCCGATGTGGCGGTACGCCGGACAGGTGTTCATACAGGCTCCGCAGCGGATGCAGCGCAGCACATCGCGAAACTCTGAGCCCAGCACCTGCGAGCGACCGTTATCGACAATCACCAGATGGAACTCTTCCGGTCCGTCAACGTTGTCCGCCTCACGCGGGCCGGTCAGCCAGGTGTTGTAGCCCGTCAGACGTGCGCCCACGGCGCTGCGCGCCAGCATGGTAATCAGCACATCCACCTCGGCAAAGGTCGGCGCGATACGCTCCATGCCCATCACCGCAATGTGCGTTTTCGGTAGCGTGGTGCACATGCGCGCGTTGCCTTCGTTGGTCACCAGACACACCGAGCCGGTTTCCGCCACGGCAAAGTTACAGCCAGTAATACCGATTTCGGCACTGAGGAAATCCTCGCGGATCTTCTGACGAATGAACAAGGTCATAGCTTCCGGGGTTTCCGGGCCGTCGTACCCCAGACGTTCGTTCAGCACGCGGCGGATCTGGTAGCGATCTTTATGAATCGCCGGAACCACGACGTGCGAAGGCGGATCCTGATCCAACTGCAGGATATATTCCCCGAGATCGGTTTCGATCACCTGGATTCCGGCATCCTGCAACACATGGTTGACGCCGATTTCTTCGGTCACCATCGACTTGGACTTCACCACCTTCTGCGCATTTTTACTCTGCGCGACCTGCAAAATGTAGCGAGTGGCATCTTCTTTGGTTTTGGCGAAATAGACGTGTCCGCCGTTTTCCGTCACTTTCTCGGAGAGTTGGTACAGGTAAGCGTCGAGGTTGCTCAGAACGTGATCGCGGATCTGGCTGGCACGATCGCGCCATTCTTCCCAGTGGCCTAACTCATCGACCATTTTTTGCCGATTCGCGCCGATACGCTCCTGCGCATTAGCCACGGCTTTGCGCATAATCGGATCTTCTATCTGCTGACGAATACGCAGTTTAAATTCTACATCGCTGGTTTTTATCGACATCTCTTTCCCCTCAGCGGCTCATCAGCACTTCAGCAATATGCATCACTTTGACCGGCTGGCCTTCCCGTTGCAGTCGACCGCCAATGTTCAGCAGGCAGCTAACGTCTGCGCCAATCAAAAATTCCGGCTTTGCGTCCATCAGATGTAATACTTTCTCTTTCACCATCTCACCGGATATCTCGGCCATCTTGACCGAGAACGTCCCGCCAAAGCCGCAACAGGTATCCTGATCGGCAAACGTCAACAGCTCCAGTCCGCGCACGTTTTTCAGCAGCGTAAGCGGCTCTTCCTTCACTCCCAGTTTGCGGGTCAGGCTACAGGAAGGATGATACACAGCGCGGCCCTGCAGGCTGGCACCAACGTCCACCACACCCAGTTTGTTGACGATAAAGGAGGTGAGATCCTGCATACGCGCGGAAACTTTCTCAGCACGCAGCGCCCATTCCGGTTCATCGGCCAGATACGTCGGGTAGCTTTTAACCGCGTAGGTGCAGGAGCCCGCCGGGGAGATAATCGGATCGTCGTTGTCTTCCAGCGCGGCGATCAGGTTTTTCATCCCGGGGATCGCCTCTTTGATGTAACCGCTGTTGATGGCTGGCTGACCGCAACACCCTTGCTTCTCGGGGAAATTAACGCGACAACCCAGTTTTTCCAGCAGCAATACGGAGTCTCGTGCCATCCGTGATTTCAGTGCGTCACCAATACAGGTGACAAAGAAATTTACATTCACAATAACTACTCCATTGCTTCATTTCTGTTTATTGCGCTTGATATCGCGATATCAAACAAATGTTCATTCGTATTTCATGCCCAGTTTTTATGTTTGCTGGTTTTACCAATACCTGGGTTCATAGAGTTGGTCGGATCATTTTCCTGATAAAAACGTGCCAAATTTTCCGGCGCTTTATACAGATGGCCGACATTGTGTTCCGCCGGATATTGCGCTCCGCGTTGGCGCAGTAATTCCAGCATCTGTCCTTTTAACGCGTGGGCATCTACGCCTTTTTTAACGATATAATCCTGATGGAATACATGGCACATAAAATGGCCGTAATAGAGTTTATGCACCAACTGACTGTCAATTTCCGCCGGTAAATGCTCATACCATTCGGTATCATTGCGGCGTAATGCAATATCCAGCGCGAGAATATCCTCAACCTCGTCAGAATGAACGGCCTGATAACGAATGGCAGCACCCGCGGCGGCAAAACGATGCAGAAACGCCTTACTGCCCTCTTCCGCGGTACAGGTAAAGAACGCGCCCTCGGCCGATTTAAAATAGTCCGTTAACCATGCCTGGGCTTCGGCCACACCCTCACCGGACATTTTCAACATCAGATGGTGTTCATAGTTATCGCGCCAGGTCTTCATCCGCGCCGGGAGATGGCTCGGGAACAGATGGCTAAAAGCCTGCATCGCGCGGTCGGTAAAGTGCGGGCGAAAGATCTTCACCTTCTCAAGTATGGCCTCGGTACGCCCCTTCAGGTTGAAGAAGAACGGCATTTTGTCCGTGCCAAGTTTGTCGATCATCAGGAAGGTATCTTTGCTGTATTTCTCTGCAATATCATAGATATCGCGGTGCATATACTCCCCAGCAACCGGCAGGTTTGTAAAATTCGCCAGGATGTGGCGGCGAATCTCAGTCAGGACATCAGTCTGATTGGTACCGATATAAAAGACCTGCTGGTTCTTCTCGGCTTCAAAGGTATCCAGACGTACGGCAAACACCGCTAACTTGCCCGCGCAGCCAGAGGATTCAAACAGGCGATCCGGGTCAGCGTTGTAACGTGCTGGCGTGTCGGCATTGATGTCCCGCACGCGGCTAACATAGTCGTGATCGTGCGCGTGACGCCCGTCATGGTTGACGAGCACGGCTTCAATCGCATTGTTATCCAGCCGGGCAAGGATTTGCTCTGGCGTCTGACCTAGCTCAATGCCGAGGTGATTGACCAGCTGCAAGCGTCCCTGTTCATCAATACGGGCAAACAGCGACATCTCGGTATAAGCCGGGCCACGCTGGACCAGAGAACCGCCGGAGTTATTACAGATACCGCCGATAACCGACGCGCCGATGCACGAAGAGCCAATCACCGAATGCGGCTCACGGCCAAACGGCTTCAGCGCCTTTTCCAGCGAATACAGCGTGGTGCCCGGATAAGCCAGCACCTGCTTACCCTCATCCAGCACATGCAGACTGTCCAGCCGCAGCGTGCTGATAATGACGATCTCGCGGTCGTAATCATTACCATTGGGCGTCGAACCCTCAGTCAGGCCAGTGTTCGACGCCTGCATCAGGATTATTTTATCGGCCTCAACGCAGGCGCTAAGGACTTTCCAGAGTTCAAGCAAAGAGCCGGGGATAACCACCGCCAGAGCATCACCCTGACCCGAGCGAAAACCCTTACGGTAACGCGCAGTTTTTGACGGTTCGGTGAGGATATGAGCAGGGCCAACCAATTGGGTAAGAGTTGTCAAAAAGGTCTTATTATCAGTATGTTTCATGGAGGGCGGCTCTCCGCTCCTTATATCAGGGCCAGTGAAAATGGCCATAAGTTCATTTGTACGACAAAACAGAATATTCCCTCAATCAATATCCACATGCAATACCCCATTTTATTTCTTTCGGCACCGCTCACATTTTTTAATGAAATTACCACTACCACATAATTCATACTCCGTTCTTTTACTGGATGCCAAAACGCTTATTTCATTTATTGCAAAGACCATTTCATACCTATTAATGATTAACTCTAATGGGTATTATTATATTTAGTGGTTATTCATATTTAATAAAAAAAATAACATTATTTATACAATTATTAACCTTTGTAACTTTATTTCACTGAAGCGATTCAGTTTGCATTTTTTATTTTATTATTAAGGTAGCCTCCTTCCCCCTAAATATAGTTAAGTCTAAAAAAGTAAATCGGGAATTGTAATGCACGAATATTTAATGTTTGCTCTGGCACTCTCTCCTTTGCTGCTGATGGTATTTTTAATACTGAAATTAAAAATGCCCATCCATTATTCCGTACTGATCTCTTTGGTATTCACCGCTGCACTATCGGCAATATTCTGGGAAATGCCCACACAGAATCTGAAAGCCGCGATAGGCTATGGTGCACTGAAGGGACTATGGCCGATCGTAATTGTTATCCTCGGCGCTATCTTCAGTTATAACGTCATGCAGGCGACCAAAGCGCTGGATATTCTGCGCGATATTCTCGCCAGCATTAGCGAAGATAAGCGTATTCAGGTGCTGCTGATTTCATGGTGTTTTGGTGGATTTCTTGAAGCCGCTGCGGGCTATGGCACGGCGGTCGCTATTCCGATCGGTATTCTCATTGCGCTGGGATTCAACCCGTTGAAGGCGGCGATTGCTTCCCTCGTAGCAAATACCGTTCCGACCGCATTTGGCGCGGTTGGGATCCCGGTTTCTATTCTGGCAGAGCAGGTTAATCTGCCGGTTTATACCTTAGGCGGAACCATTATTTTGCAGCTCGCGCTGTTTAATATCCTGCTGCCGTTTGTGATTGTCTGCATTATTGGCGGTGGCCTGAAAGCCATTCGCGGCGTATTTCTGATCACGTTGATTTGCGGCATTTCCACGCTGGTTCCGCAATATTTTGTCGCCATCCATCTTGGCGCGGAATTACCCGCCTTTGCCGGTAGCCTGGTCAGCCTGTTTGCCGTGGCGATGGTCAGTCGCCTGCGCAAAGGGAAAACCGATCCCGAGTGGCGCATTGAGGTCAGCCATACCCGCGAAACCACGCCGCGCTCGGCAAAAGTGTTGTTCCGGGTTGGCTCTATTTATCTGTTTATTTTTGTGTTTATCCTGCTGTGTTCGCCGCTGTTCCCGACAATAAAAGGCGCGGCATCCCAACTGGCTTCGGTGCTGCATTTCACGTTGGCTGACGGCAAAACGATGGCGCTGAAAGTTGAATGGGCGACCACACCGGGGATGCTGATCATCTTTGCGACCATTATCGGCGGTTTTATTCAGGGAGCGTCCGCACGTGGGATGCTGGAAGTATTTATCAAAACGATTTTCCAGCTTAAAAACTCTATCGTCGCAATTATGGCGATCGTCGCGCTGGCCACGGTGATGGATCTCAGCGGGATTATCTCCACGCTGGCCCAGTCGATTGTCGATCTGACCGGCAGCTCGTACGTCTTCCTCGCCCCGGTGATTGGCGCGCTGGGCACGTTCGTGACCGGCAGCGATACCAACTCGAACATTCTGTTCGGCAAGCTGCAAACCATTGCCGCCAGCAAGTTACATATCGATCCTAACTGGCTGGCGGCGGCCAATACCTCTGGCGCTACGGGGGGGAAAATGATTTCGCCGCAAAGCATCGCCATCGCAGTTTCTGCCACCAAAATGGACGGTCAGGCCAACCAGATTATGTCTGGCACCATGAAATACTGCTGCGCCTACATTGTGATCCTCGGCCTGAAAGTCGGTCTGTTTTATTACTGGTTTATGGCGTAAACCATTGTCAACCCCGTCAAATTCGCGGCAATCGAATTTGACGACATAGTGACCAAAAAGGTTGACACCGCCCCGGGAACGGAACGAGGCAACAGACTTTACGATTTGTCGGCGCTGACTAAAATAGCGCCGATGTTTCAAATCGAGGATTGTTGTTATGTTGTTCTGGAAAAAGATGGTGAAGAAGTTCGACGCCTTTTCCGGTGATGCTGCCAACTTACTGATTTAGTGTATGATGGTGTTTTTGAGGTGCTCCAGTGGCTTCTGTTTCTATCAG
>NZ_JAWPBF010000033.1:0-25222 GCF_033341895.1 Citrobacter sp. HN-141
AGGGCAGGGGGTAGGGTGGCAGAGTTTATAGCCAGGTAACCGGCTACGCCGGGCTTTCGGCGCCATTTGACTCCACAAATTTTCAAAATTCGCAACGATCGAGAACACCAAAGCTATAATCGCAAATATTACGACAATGCCTACTCACTTTTGACTCGTCCTTGATTTGACATAACCTCATGTATTTTAAGGTTTATATCTTTTAACCTGACAGGTTTAGTTAACAAAGGAGCCTGTCCGATAGAGTGTGCATCACTGTATGCGCTGATGAATATGAAAGGCGTGGATCGATTAGGATTCTGACTGCTACTAACAGTTGCATACAGCTCATCACCTGTCATGCCTGGCATTTGTAAATCACTCAGGACAACGTCATAAGGTTTACGCAGAAGCTTTTCCAGGGCTCGTTCAGGCGAGGTTGTAGCCTCGACAATGTATCCAGCATTAGTAAGCAGACTGGAAAGAGACGAACAGGCCATTTCATTATCATCAATAACAAGCAAGCTAAGAACGCCGAAGACATCTCCGGGAGCTGAAGCAGATACCTCAGCTGTTGCAAGGCTGCTATCTCCCAACTTGATAGGTATTCTCACTGTAACAGTTGTACCTACATTTACTTCACTAGATATATGAATAGTACCTTTTAATAGTCTGATTATCCCTGCAACAATAGCAAGTCCCATCCCAAATCCAGGTACAGTGGATTTCGAATCTACAACTCGTGTAAATGGTTTAAATATGAACTTTAGTTTGTCTTTAGGGATTCCCTTTCCGGTATCAGAAATGACAATATTTAATACCTTACCTTTTTCTATAAAGTAATCTACATTAACTTCCCCGCGCTCAGTGTACTTAATAGCGTTACTGGTTAAGTTTTCAATTACTTGATTAAGGCGTAGAGCATCTGTAAAAATCACTGCATCATTATTGTTTTTTATTTTAACTGTGACATCCTTTTTTTCATAAATAGCAATGCAATCCTGCACAGCGTTAGTAACAATTGCTTGCAAGCTATTATAGGTGTTTTTTATCTCTACAGATCCGTTGTCAATTTTTGCAAATTCAGCCAAATCATTTAACTGGCGCTCCATTTTCGAAACAGCAGTTTCAAGTCGTTCTATCTGACCAGATTTAATCCCTCCACTCAGATTATTGGTTACGACATCAATGATAGACACTATTGCCTGTAAAGATGTTCTGAGTTCATGGCCTACCATACCTAAAAATGCATTTTTACTGGCAAAAGCAGCCCGTTCTGATAGTAACAATCGGTTAATTTTACTTATGTAAATAAATAGGACAAAAAGAAGTAAGGAAATCAACCCACCTGTAATAAAAAGCAGAGTCCATAACTGCTGACGTTTGCTCCTGAAATCTTTAAGAGCGTCATTCCTTTGTGCTATTTCAGCCATATCAGCAAGATTTGTAACGGTTTTAGTTAGCGGTTTTATATCAGCTATGATTGTACTTATTTTTTTATAATCAGGGTGATTATGCGAAAGCAGCCCGTCTATGTCTTCAAGCTTTTTGTTTATCGAATCAATTGTTTCTTCATAGCCTTGCTGTTTATATAGAGGTGCAGTCGCCTCACTCTTTACATAAATAACATTCAAACGAGAATAAAGGATATCGAATTTAAGCCTAACATCGTCAATAGTATTATCGCTATTGATTAGCGTGTAAAGCTCATTCAACTGTATAATGAATTTTGCCACTGAGAAACCGTAGTTTTCTTGGGTGCCAGCGACGGTGTATAAATTTTTCTCCGATAAAAGACTGGTGTACTTAACAACACTAGACACAGTGAATGCTATCAACAAAAGCAGAGCAACCAAAATGATAAAGAAATTTTTTTTCATTTGAGCACCGTAATTTTGTCTATCTGCCAAATGAACCGTGCAAGATAGTGTGGCGTGTTAAGCTCAATATAATGTTCATCTAAAGGATATACCAAAAAATAAGGTCCAAAATCCCTTATTTGAAGCCTTTTTCCATCCATTTCTGTAGCCAATAAAATGTTATATTTTTCAACGTCATTCATGTCTACAATGATTTCATAATCATTCAGAGCATGGAATTTTAGCTTTGCTCCATTAGCGCCAGCGAGTTTTAAAACATAACTTAGGTCGACGCCCTTGAATTTTACTTTTTTACCGGTTGGCGTCCAAGGTGTTGTCGTTACGATGGTATCCCGTGGGAACGAATCAAACTGCTTTTCAGTAATCACATAACCTTTATCACTGTTAGCATTAGCGATTGAACCATCTATAACTATATCCCCAATATTGCTATATGCACTAATTGACAAAAGCATTAGGGATAAGAATGATATTATTTTAACCATAAAGATACTCCCTGTAATTATTTTCCACCATTTTAACCAGTTGGAAATCTTCACTACTCTGAATTTTTTCTAATCTTTTATTCCCAACATAAATCGACTTACACTTACTGTAATACTTTGTTCTTAATTCTGGCGGTATTGTATTAAACACGCATTCAGTAGGTACACCAAATCCAGCGGCTATATGCAATGCAGAGGAGTCACAAGTATAAACGTTGCTAGCATACTTAATTAGCGCTATGAAATCTTTCGTATGGGGTGAATACTTTGATATGTTAATATAATTTTTATGATTCACATCCACGAAACCTAGTACCGTTTTTCCTTCGCGCCTAGAAAGCATATCAACTATGTCATAATAGAACTTCGACGGTATACTTCTTATTTTTGTGCTAGCAATAGGTGCAAAAAGTGTGTAGTTTTCAAAAACTGGCGCTCCGAGATCAATATTGCCTAACCATTTATTAGATAGCTCATTATGGTTAACATCATCAAGTTTCACGCCAAGACCTTGGATAAAATAATCATGCATTTCCATAATATGGAAATCTGGAGAATATAGCTGATTTCCCACATCAATATTCAATGCAGTACAAGGCAATTTCTGAATATGAAAAGGCATGTAATGAAGCTCATCTATAACCGAGGATGCTAATTCATACAGTTCCTCAACATATGACGGTGCAGTCTCCGGTCGAATAAGCTTAATTTTAATCTTGGGATTCTTTTTTTTGATTGCTGACAGCACAGAAATCCCGACGATAGAATCACCTAATGTCACTCCCATGCCATTGATCACATTTAGGTGTTCTATTTCAGAGTAATCACTTGAGAATTTTTGTATATTCCAGTTTTTTATAAGACCATTGTTTAATGGTAAAATATTTTCATAGCTTAGCTTCTGATAATCGTAAGGTGCTACGATCAAACTATCGTTACTTATCAAGCTACCGGAATATTCAAGTAAATTTCTCATAATCTATCTGGCGAAATATTTTTCAATGTTAGATTTGATGATGCCTGATTTAATCGGCTTTTCGTATGGTCCCACAATGTCATAATCATGAATTGACTTTACAATTTCATCATCTTTTATACCAGATAGTTGACCTGTAAGAACGATTATCATTGCATTTTTATTTTTTGACGACCTTATAGCTTTAACCAACTTAAAGCTTGTTTCATCACCGATGATCCAGTCCAAAACATATGCGTCATACGGATTTGTTGCGACAGCTTGAGTAAGTTTTTTCAAGTTATCATAAGTATCTACTTGATAATAATCGTTCGAAAGGATTTCTTTTAAGCTTTCGGTGATATTAGCATCGTCATCAAGTAGTGCAATTCGATACTTAGTGCTGCTAATTACCTTTGGATTTATGACAATACTTTCTATGCTTCGTTTTGATTCATAAAGCAGTTCATCTTTTAAATCATTTGTCGGAAAAATGTTCCATTGGTCAGCTACTTTCAGTGCTGAGTATTCTGTGTTTACTTCCGAACCTTCAGGATAGAGGCATACCTTACAAGAGTGTTCACTGCGGCCATCGTTCCAGATCGCATCTTGAATTTCTTTATTATCCTCATAATAAATACGGAAAAACTCAATCATATCCATGCCAACGGATTGGACTACTTTTATGAGTTGCTGAACCTCCCACTTGGTCGCACCATTCAACTTCTTATAGCCCGCTGATGTAGTGATCTGTAGCACCTTACTTATGTAACTATTGTGCTTTACCTTGGAAATACCTTTTTTGGTCAATACCTTCGCCAGTACCTCTATCACTTTTGCATCATCGAGATCTTGCATTTTTATTACTCTGAATTTGGAGATTTTCTTGATTTTATCCTGCCAGTATTTTTTTTCAATTTTTTCAAACATCTCCAACATTTTACACAGCTGAAAAAGTCCTAAAAATTGGAATCATTCTTAAATCGATACTATAAGTTATAATTTTATTGAATACCCAACTTATAAGCACTATTGTATTAATCAAATCATTAGCTCTTTAATAACCTAGCAGCGGCGTTCCCCGGTCAGGATAAGGAGGTGTTTTCTGTGACTGCGTAAAGAGATGACGTGCCGCGCCTGTAATGGGTAACACTCTCACTCCTCTGTATCGTTAAGCCTCCCGTTTAATCCTTCCCTGTCTCCCACTGTGCACCGCACGCGGGTGGCTTACTCATACCCAGGAGAAACAGCCATGAGCATGCAAACCGTCCGCCGTAAGGCGCTGCGTCAGAATCCTTATTCAACTCTCGGCAAGCCGCCGCTACGCTCCTCCCGTGACCGTATCACGCGTGCCATTAATGGCACCTGGTCGCTCAGGGAGCTGCCGGATAACGTCCGAGAATTGCTAATTGAACGGGCAGCCCTGCGGGCAGAAATCACTACCCTGACTGTGAAAGCGCAGGGACTCAAAAAATCCGATGTATCCGTACTTATTGCCGACAGGCTGCGACGTATCGATGCAATCACCTCACTGCTGGAAAATAGGAAATGTAATGCCTGACATCACGCCTGCTCCGGCCTCACTGCTTGAAGCCGTATTCACCCCCATGACCGAGTACACGCACAACGTGTATTCGGTGAAGGGTGATCGGCTGGCAATGACGCTTACAAAAATCGGTGTTGCCCAAGCTAACAGCCAGGGCGACATTCAGTTATTTATCAACCCGGACTGTGCCACCGGTAAGGTACTGCTCTACAGAAAGGACTGACTATGTTAACCACTGCCGCGTTGTTTCAGCTCGCAATGCAGTGTGCTCCCGCCGTTCACCCCGATACCATCCACGACATCACCCGCACCGAATCCGGCTTAAATCCATATGCCATCGCTGAGATTGTCCCGGTAAAGGGCGGCAGGAGCCGCGTGATTTCTCATCTGCCTTCGTCGAAAGACGAGGCGCTAAAAATTGTGGAGGCCATAAAGCAGAAAAAGCACCGTTATTCAGTAGGGCTGATGCAGATAACCAGCACCAACTTCCCGCAGTTCGGCGTAAGCGCCGAATCCATGTTTAACCCCTGTGACAACATGACTGTTGCCGCGAAAATCATCACCGACTGCTATCAACGAGGAGGAACATTACAGCGCGCCCTGAGCTGCTATTACTCAGGCAACTTTGAAACCGGCCAGCGCCCGGAAAGCGCGTTCGGCAACACAAGCTACGTACAGCGTATTGGCTACGTTGTGCCCTCAACGCGGGCAGAACAGCAGACAGCATCTCCCTCATCCGGGGAAGCGCCTGCCGTCCCGTCCGACAACACTGTTTACCCGGATAGCGTCATACGCGGCGTAATTCCGGCACCCGACACCACCCCGACCAGCATCGCTGCTTATCCGCCACATGTCGTGCGCGGCGGCCTCGCTGTGTCTTCTGATTAAGGAAGAGATCATGACTTTACGTACTATCAAAACCGCTGCAACCCGCCTGATTGCCGCATTTTCCGCCCTGTCTGCTGTTCCAGCAATGGCGGCCAGCGCTGACCAGGCATTTCAGAAAGGCAGTGACGCCATTAACTGGGTCTTCCTCGGCCTAACTGGTATGTCAGTCGTCACTATCAGCTGTGCGGTGGCCTTTATCGCCTACAAGATGCTTGTTGACGGCAAGGCCTGGCACGATCTCCAGCGCGTGTTCTGGGCGGGTGTCCTGCTCGCCGGGGCGTCCGGGTTCGGTGCCTACTTCGCCGCCTAAGGAGGCAGCATGACCATCCTCAACAAGGCGCTGACCCGACCGGCGGCGCTGTGGGGGGTCCCGCTTGTCCCCCTGCTGTTCACCCTGTGCATCCTTACCCTGGCGGCCGTCTGGTCACGTTTTTACTGGCTTCTCCTGCTTCTCATACCTGCCTTTATCGAGCTGAGACGGCTGGCAAAAGAGGACATTCATTTCTTTGACCTGAAGTTGCTGGCGTTTAAAACGCGTGGCAACCGCGCGGCGACCCGGCATTTCGGGACAAAGGCGCTTGTCGCAAACCAGTACGACGCCATAGACGTTACGGAGTTTATAAAACATATGCGGCTCAACGAGAGTATCCCGCTGTCCCGCTATCTCCCCTGGTCTTCCCACCTGCACGAGCAGGTGGTGAAGAACAAAAAAGGTGACTTTGTCAGCACCTGGGAGATCGGCGGTATCATTTTTGAATGCGAGGATGAACATTACCTCGCCACCCTGGACATGCAGCTCAACAACGTTATCCGCTCCTTTGAGGGGCTACCCGTTACCTTCTATACCCATCTGGTGAGCGACGAATTTACCGACACGCTTGAATGTGAATCCGGGATTCCGTTTTCAGATGAAATCGCGCGTCTGTTTTACGCCTCCCGCGAGGGCAAACCTTTCTACCAGCGTCGCCTCTTCTTCACCGTCTGCTTCAATCCGCACACCGGCATTGAGCGGGCGACCATGAAACAGAAGTCCCTGGGCGAACGTAAAACCCTGCTCGACAATGCCCTGCAGGTGATGCAGGAGCACCGGCAAGCGATTGGCACGGCGCTGTCACGCTACGCGGCGCGGCCGCTTGGCACTTATGAGGAGAACGGGCACGTGTTCTCCTCCCAGCTGGCGTTTTACAACTTTCTGATCACCGGCAGGTGGCAGAAAGTCCGCGTCACCCGCACGCCGTTTTATGACGTGCTGGGCGGCACGGATATTTTCCCTTCCACCGACATTGGCCAGGTCAGCCACACCGACGGCCAGAGCTACTTTCGCGGGCTGGAAATCAAGGATTACAGCACTGAAACCATCACCGGGCTGTATGACTCGCTTCTTTATGCCCGCTGCCGGTACCTGTTCACGCAGTCCTATACCTGCATGGGTAAGGATGAAGCGCGGGGCTGCATCCGCACCATCGAGAAACGCCTGAAGTCTGCCGAGGATGATGCGATCTCCCAGCAGGAAGACCTGAAGGTCGCCCGCGACATGCTTCAGTCCGGCATTATTTCATTCGGGAAATATCACCAGACGCTTATTGTCAGCGCCCCAACCAGCGAGCAGGTTATCCGGGACACCAACACCCTGGCGGATACCCTGAAGGATCTCGGTTTCATCATGACCCTGTCCCGCGAGTCGCTGTCGGCGGCGTATCTCGCGCAGTTGCCGGGTGTGTATCACCTGCGCCCGCGTCTGGTGCCGGTGAGCAGCCTCAACTACGCCGAAATGGTGTCGTTTCACAACTTTCACCCGCACAAGCGGGACGGGAATGCCTGGGGGGAGGCGATTGCCGTTGTTCCGACCCCGTCCGGGGGATGTCAGTACGTGAATCTGCACAACAGCCAGGCCGATGTTGACGAGTTCAGCGAGAAGCCGCCGGGTAACACCATGCTGCTCGGCAGTACCGGGACGGGGAAATCGACCCTGCTGATGATGTTCCAGCATCTGATGCAGAAATACCGGCGTCCTGAGTCGTTTGCGCCGGGGGCGACGAAAAAGCGCTTCACCTCGGTGGTCTTTGATAAAGACCGTTCGGCGGAAATGTCGATACGCCTCCAGGGCGGCTCGTACTTCCGTTTCCGTTCAGGCGAGAAGACCGGCCTTAACCCGTTTGCGCTCGCTCCAACGAAACGTAACCGCAACTTCCTCAAGAAGCTGATGCGAATGATGTGCACAAGGGACGGCAAACCGCTCGACCCGCGCGATGAAGAACGCCTCAGCGAGGCA
This sequence comes from Citrobacter sp. HN-141, assembly GCF_033341895.1. Lineage (NCBI taxonomy): Bacteria > Pseudomonadati > Pseudomonadota > Gammaproteobacteria > Enterobacterales > Enterobacteriaceae > Citrobacter > Citrobacter sp. HN-141. Next base: position 8,006 of record NZ_JAWPBF010000033.1, read on the forward strand.
GTGGACACCATCATGCTGGACTACCCGCCTGAGCTTCGTCGCAACGGCATCACCCGCATGCTGGAAGTGCTGCATGAAGCCCCGACGAAGGACGCACGGATGAACGGGCTGCGCATCCGTCTCCAGCAGTGGGCGCAGGGCGGGGAGTTTGGCTGGGTGTTTGATAATGACGTGGACACCTTTGATATCGACAATATTGATAATTTCGGCATCGACGGCACGGAGTTCCTGAACGACAAAGACGTGCGCAGCCCGCTCACCTTCTACCTGCTCTACCGCGTGACCAGCCTCCTCGATGGCCGCCGCCTGGTCATTTTCATGGATGAATTCTGGAAATGGCTTCAGGACCCGGAGTTTTCAAAATTCGCCCTCGACATGCTGAAGGTCATTCGAAAGCTCAACGGCATTTTCTTCCCGGCCACGCAGTCGCCGGAGGAGATGTGCAAGCACGAGATCTCGGCGGCCATTATCGAGCAGTGTAGTACCCGCATCTTCATGGCGAACCAGCAGGCGAAGGAGTACGACTACGTGGACATGCTGCGGGTGCCGAAAGCGGTTTACGACATCGTGACCACCCTCGACCCCTACGCCCGCCAGATGGTGATCATGAAATCTCCGCTGCGGCGTGGTGACGTGCGCCCGTATATCGCACAAATCACCCTCGACCTCTCCGGGCTAGGTCGCTACACGAAGCTGCTCAGCGCCAGTGCGGACAACCTGAAAATTTTTGACGAGATCTGGCAGGAGGGTATGAAGCCGGAAGACTGGAAAGACGAAATGCTGAGACGTGCCGTTTAATCACAAAAGGATAACACCATGAAACTGAAAACCACCCTGACGGCGCTGACCGTCGCCTTGTGTCTCTTTCACGTCCCGGCTCAGGCCGGTATTCCCGTTTTTGATGAAGTAGCCAACGCCAGCAACATCCAGCAGTGGGCGGAGAAGCTCCAGCAGTGGCAGCAGACGGTTCAACATTATCAGTCGCAGATGAACGCTTATAAACAACAGCTGGCAACGGCCACCGGTATTCGGGACGTCCAGGCATTCCTGAATCAGGCAAAAAACCTGACGGCTGACATTAAAAATCTGAAAAACAGGGGGATTTCCTTAAACGATCTGTTAACCGGCTCAGGCGGGTCTTATGCTGGGGAACTAAACAGGCTGTATGACAAATACAAACTGTTCGACAACTGCCCGGAGAACGCCAGCGAGGCGTACCGGGATAGCTGCAAACAGATGCTCCTCAATCAGGCGGTGTCCGTCGAGGACACTTCTGACATCCAGGAAAAAATTTCCGACACGCTGAGCGATATTAGTAATCTCGCCAGTCGCATCGAGAATGCGAAGGACAGTAAAGAATCGCAGGATCTGGCGAACGTAGTGTCCGCGCGGAGTATCCAGCTGAACGCCCTGACCACTCAATGGGAAATGTCGGTCAAACAAAGTGAGATGCGCAACCAGCTGCTTGCCGAACAACGCCGAAAGGCGCAGGCCGAGCAAATGCGCACAGCTCCAATCGCAGACCTTAACTAACAGGTGACCCCATGAAACTGAAGACACTGACCTTTATTGTTCTGGCCTCAGTGGCCGCGCTTACTGGCTGCGAGGATAAAACCTCCGTAGACTGGTATATGGCACACCATGACGACATGCTGGCGAAATACAGGGAGTGCATTTTTAATCATAATTTTGTGCCCACCGATTGCCAGAATGCACGCTCCGCCCTTCACCGTGAAAAAGCTAAACCTGATGTTGCCGAAGGATATAAGCAAATCCTGAAAGACCTTGATAAAGCTCGCGTGCAAGAGCCTATTGCTGACCTGAATTAGCGACAGGAGAACGCACCATGAGTGGAATATTCGTCGGATTAAACAGCCACATCATGGAGGGGTTTGACAGCGTGCTCACCAGCGTGGCCGCCGATACGGGGGGGTGGATGGCACACCTGTTCTCCGTCGCGGTGCTCTCGCTGTACATCACGTGGCGCGCCTACCAGACGATGGCAGGCAAGCTAGTCCGCCCCTTCGAGGAGATCGTGTGGGACGTGAGCCGGATGCTCATCATCATGATTTTCGTCACCAACGCCGGAGGCTATCTCGATCTGGTTTCGGATGCCATCACCGGCCTGCGGGACGGATTCAGCGGCGACGCGTCGATCTGGGCGCGGCTGGATACCGTCTGGGAAAAGGCTCAAGCACTTGGGGAGAAGCTTTACTCTTATGATGATTCAACCTATGTCGCTCTAAAAGGCACTCTGGCGCAGTTTCTGGTCTGGGCAGGCGTCATGTTACTGGTAGGCATCACGGCCATCATTAACCTGATAGCCGAACTGGTGATGCTGCTGATGCTGGCGACCGCCCCGATCTTTATCTACTGCCTGATGTGGTCGTGGTTCCGGGATATGTTCAGCAACTGGCTCAGAATTATTCTGGGCTGCATCCTTACATCCCTGTTCAGCGGCATCGCCCTGACGGTGGTAATGGATTACCTGGACTACATCCTGGCGGGCGCCACAAAAGCATCCGATGCCAACTACCTGACTCTGGCCGTTCAGGTCTTCCTCGGCACGGCGGGTGCCGCCGCCGTGATGGTCCTGACCTATAAGCTGGCCGAGGCGCTTGCCGGTGCATCCGCACAGGGTGCCGCTCAGGCACTTGCCGCGTCGGGAGTAGGTTCAGCCCGTCAATCCGCCTCCTCCGCAGCCGGTGCGGTGGGGGATAAAGCCTCACAGAACCTTAACAGCACCGGCAGCGCAACGGCCTCGTCTGCCTCCACGGCCTCCCGCGCCACCGGCGATGCGCGCAGCCGCAGCCGCGCCGCCGTTCAGCGGATGCAGGAACGCTACCAGAGATAACCCAGTCTGACTGAACTGCGGGACGCCGCAACGGCGTCCTGCGGCTTCGTCACGTCTTTACCACAGGAAAAACACCATGAAATACGGCATCACGCTGCTGATGCTGTGCCTGCTTGCAGGCTGCGCACAGCGAAACACCCAACTTCCGCCCGTGTCGGGCAACCCGGAGCCGGTCAATTCCCCGGCCATTATTCAGGAGTTAACCCCCCATGTCTGAACTTACCGCCAAAGCCCTGAGCGACTCGCGCTCGTTTGAGAACGCCATTCTTGAGCGGGATATGCGCATGAAAAAGGCGGGCTGGATCGTGGCGGCGCTCGCCGGTCTGCTGCTCGTCTTCGCCCTTGCCGCCCTTATCCTGCTGCTACCGCTCAAAACCACCACCGTGGAGCTGTACACGCTCGACCGTCAGACCGGGCGCATCGAGCGCGTCACCACCGTCGGCGAGGACAAGCTGGACACCTCCGAGGTGCTCAATCTCTCGCAGACTGCGTCCTACGTGAAGCGCCGCGAGGGGTACAACTATTTCGCCCTTCAGCAGGACTACAGAGAGACGCAGATGTTCAACAGCGACGAGGTCAACAAGGAATACCTCGACTGGTTTAACAGCCCGGACGCGCCGGACGCTGTGTTTCAGCAGGCGGCCTATGTAGTCACGGTGGAAGTCCTCTCCAACGTACCGTCAGAGGGCACCGGCTCCAGCATGGTGGAGATGCTGCGCATCAAGCGCACCATTCGAAAGGTCAAGGACAACACCGAAACGTATGATTACTGGACGGTGCGCATGACCTACCGCTATTTCCCGCAGAAGAAAATGACGGCCTCCGAGCGCGAGGTGAACCCGTTCGGCTTCATCGTCACCAGTTACCAGCGGTTTAAGGAGAAAAGCGATGAATAAGGTACTGATGTGTGCCCTCCTGCTGACCGCAGCGTCAGCATGGGGTGCGGCGACACCGCGCGGCAGCGCCTATGACAGCCGCATGCAGAACATCCCCTACAACAGCCAGAACACGACAGTGATTAACACGCGGGCGGGTTACATCACGACGCTGGTTTTTGACGCCGACGAGGAGGTGATCACCGCCACCGCTGGTTTTCCGCAGGGCTGGACGATCACACCCGACCGTAACCGCGTGGGGATTAGCCCCGCGCCGGTGAAGCAGCCGGTAACGGATGCGGACGGCAAAACCGTCCAGAAGATTTTCACCCCCACGCAGCAGGACTGGCAGACCAACCTGTTTGTGACCACCACAAAGCGCGACTACAGCCTGATGCTGAACGTGATCGATAACGATCGCGAGGCGGGAAATCTGGCCTTTGTGGTGCGCTTCAGCTACCCCGACGATACCCGCAGGCAGAACGACGCAGCCCGCCTCGCCCGTCAGCAGGAGCTTCAGGCCGCGCAGGAGAAAGAACGCATTCAGTTTGCCCTGAAGAAATCCACTGCGCCGCGCAACTGGAACTACACCCGCAGGGTGGCGGCAGGTTCGGAGTCGATCACCCCGGATTTTGCGTATGACGACGGCCGGTTTACCTATCTCGGCTTTTCACCGCAGAAGCTGATCCCGTCGCCGACCGTCATCGTCGGCGGCAGCGAGCAGGTGATCACCCCGACCTTCAGCACCGAGGGTAACTACCGGGTGATGGTACTGCGCTCTCTTTCTCCACGCTTTGTGCTGCGCTACGGCAGCCAGGTCGTGGGGATTGAAAACGGCAGTTACGGGAAAGTCACCGTGGCGAACGGCAGCACCGTCTCACCGGATGTGAAACTGGAGAGCAAATGATGAACGAACAGGAAGACATTAAAACCGCCGCCGAACTGGAGGCGGAAGCCCGCGAGCGGGCGCGGGCAGAGATTGACGGCGATAAACCCGCCGCAGGCGCGGTGCCACCCGGACAGCCACAGGTGGTGCAGCACGCGAAGCGCCGCAGCCGCCGCTCGCTCGTGCTGGCCGCCATCAGCCTGGTGTTACTGGTCATTATCGCCACCGGCGGGGATTACCTGATGGCGAAACTGAAGGGTGACGGCAGCGGAAAAAGCGCGAGCCATGAACCGGAATCGCACGCCACCTCCCCCGCCCGCGAGCGCAATAACCTCGGACGGGATCTGAACCCGCTGGGACAGCTGGCAGACACAACCGGCCAGGAGAAGACTACTCCGACTGATACCGCCGCGCCGCCGCAGGCATCACCGCCCCCCCTGACGTTTGACAAGGTCAGCGCCCTGGCAGACAGCGCCCCAACCACTGCAAGCAGCGCCCCGAAAAGCACGTCCAGCAGTAACGTATCACCTGCGGGCAGCGCGTCCGCGCCAGGCTCTGCAACACCCGCCGGGCAGTCGCAGGATAACGGGCTGGCGCGCATTACCGGCGTGAAGCGGCTCGGCCTCGATCCGGATTTGTACATTCCGGCCGACCGGCATATCCCCTGCGCGATGATGCAGCGCTTTGTATCGGACGTGGGCGGGCGCTTTAACTGCCTTATCAGCGAGGACATTTACAGCGCCAGCAACGCCGTGCGCCTTATCCCGGCAGGCACTGAGGCGCGCGGCCTGTACCGCACCGGCACGCTGAAAAACGGGCAGGGGCGTCTGTTCCTCGCCATCACCGAGCTGCGCACGCCGGAACCCGGCCGCCTGGTTATTCCGATGGTTGACAGCCAGGCCGTGGGGGCGCTTGGCGAGAACGGCGTCGCGGGCTGGATAGACAATCACTGGCTGGAGCGGATAGGTAATACCCTCCTGCTCGGCACGGTACAGGACTTTGCCGCTGCGGCCTCCGGCTCGTCGCCGGGCAAGGATCGCAACACGGACTACACGGAGAACACCCGCGCGGCCACGGCGGAAATGGCAAAAACGCTCCTGGAAAACAGCATCAACATCCCGCCGACGATGTACCTCAACCAGGGTGACGTGATTGGCCTGGTCACGGGGGCGGACATTGATTTTTCAGACGTCTACAGACTGCGCATGAGGTAAGCGATGGACGATAAACTGACTGATACCCCGTCAGAGGGCAACGTCGCGCTGTCACACCTGCGCGATCTGTTGTTCGGGGACTACCTGAGCCGGGAGGGGCTGACGGAAATTGCCATCAACCGCCCCGGAGAGCTGCACACAAAAATCAACGGGGCGTGGGAAATGCACGCCTCGCCGGTCACGCTGCGCCAGTGCTCGTCCTTTGCCAGGGCGCTGGCCGTGTGGAACAACGACACCATTGATGAAACGTCGCCTATCCTCTCGGCCACGCTCCCTACAGGAGAACGCTGCCAGATAGTGGTGCCCCCGGCCTGTGAGCGTAACACCATCTCAATCACCCTGCGTAAGCCGGACTACTTCCAGCGCACCCATCAGTCGTATATCGATGCCGGGTTTTATGACCGGGTGCAGGGTACAGAAAAGGTGGAATCAAAAGACGGGGAGCTGAGCCGCATATACCTGTCCGGGAATATCCCGCTTTTTATGGAAAAGTGCGTGGAGTACGGCAAAACGCTCTTTGTGGTGGGGGAAACAGGCTCTGGGAAAACCACCTACATGAAGATGCTGCTGCACTACATTCCCGAGACGCTGCGCCTTATCACCATCGAGGACAACCCGGAGCTGAAGTTTTACAGCCAGAAAAACTACGTTCATCTGTTCTACCCGGCGGACGCCGGAGAGGGCGCAATAGTCACCTCTGATCGCCTGGTGCGCGCGATTTACCGTATGAACCCCGACCGCCCCCTGCTCGCCGAGGTGCGTGGCCGCGAGGCGTGGGACGCACTCAAGCTGATTGAGTCCGGGCACGAGGGGTTTATGTCCTCCCTGCACGCGGGCAGCCCGCGCGAGTGTATCTCCGGGCTGATTGACCGCTGCTACGAGCATCCGGCGTGCCGGGGCATGCCGGTTGACGTGCTGCTGCGCAAGGTACTGCACTGCGTCGACGTCATTGTGAGCGTGGACGTTCACGGCAACGTGCGCCGCATGAGCGACGTCTATTTTAAACCCCTGCACATGCAGGCTATGAAGGAGAGTTTCAATGATGCTGCCTAAACTGACCGGCCTGACGGCGATCGTCGTCCTCCTGGCGGGCTGTTCTTCGCCACCGGAGCCTGCGGCCGTTGACTGGTCACAACCGGCGCAGCCGGTAACGACCACCCGGCCGGTATGGGAACCCAACCGTCTTATCGTGGCCTCGCCGGTGACGGAAGGGCACTGGTCGCAGGTGCTTACGCGTTTTGAACCCGGCGGGATTTACCCGGCCGCACAGTGGTACGCGGTTGCGCACGCCTCGCGCGCGGTAGTAAATGCCCCGGACGGCCAGCGCTTCTTTGCGGCCAAAACCTGGCTCCGCGAGGGCGGCTACAAGGGTGTGGTGGAGTTTCGCCCCCGCTCCGGCTGCCTGACCTGCGACACCTCAGAAATCGTCTTCTACCGATAACGGCGGCGACGGTCTGAGTCCTTCAGACCGTCACCGACGTTGAACAACCAACGGGCGTTAGCGCCCTGCTTCCCTTCAGAGGAAATCATCATGAAACACACCGTAATCACGGCGGCGCTGCTGTGCGCCCTTACTTCTCCGGCGTTCGCCGCCGATGGCCAGAATGCCGACCCGAATGACCCGTGCGCGATGGTGCTGTGCCTGGCCGGAAAGCTCGACGGCAGCAGTCCCGCCGAGTGTGACCCGATGTACAAAAATTTCATGAGCATCAAAAAGAAAAAAAAGGGGTCGTTTTTACCCGATCACACCGCCGCAGCGCGGCAGAAAAAACTGAGCGCCTGCCCGTCCGCTGACAGCGCCATTGTCGGCAAGATCATCTCGAAATTTGGCCGTATGAACGGTTGGTAAAACGGCAGCCGTAAAGGAGACACCACGTGATTAATCAAACCGTTTCTATTAATAACTTTTCCGGGCTGCTGAAAGATGAGGAGCTTCCTGCAGGTGATTTGCAGACGGTGCTGCTCGTTTTGTCGGAAATCAGCCAGAAACAGGATCATTTTCAGGCCAACACGTCCGAACTCGTCCAGCTCGCCGCGCAGCACTCGCCGACCTTCCAGGCATTACCAGCAGAACGTCAGTCGTTCTTCCGCTCCGTGCTCAGTATGCCGGTCTTCTTTTACACCGTTCCGCTGAGCGACGACGAGGCGGCGGAATGGGAAAAACTCAACGATAAGGATGCACTCCAATGGCAACAAAAACCGGATTTATAGCCCCGCCGTGGCCGCATGTGCGTGGTGATTCCGTTAGTGCCGCGAGCCTGATTTCTCGCATCGAGAAAGAAGCGCATCGCGGCTGCGGCCTGCATTACGAAATCTACCAATATCGCGCCCTGTGCGAATTGCACGATGTTCTGACCAGTCTCAGCGTCCGTGATGCTGAGACGTTCATGACAGTAGCGGCGGATCATGGCTTTAGTCTGTCTGATAACGACTTTCAGGAAAGTCGAATGATGTACTTCGAAACGATGGATGAAATCAGGAGAGATCAAGAATGAGACTGTGGATTGCAGAAAAACCCGCAGTCGCGAGCGATATCGCGAAAGCGCTGGGCGGCAACTTCACCCGGCACGACGGCTATGCCGAATCGGCGACCGATATCGTGAGCTACTGCGTCGGCCACGTGCTGGAAATGGTGCCCCCGGAGACGATCAACCCGGCCTACGCCACCTGGTCGCTCGACACCCTGCCGCTGAAGCTGTACCCGGTACAGCTTCAGCCAAAAGCGAGCGTGGCAAAGCAGGCTAATACCCTGGTGAAGCTGATTCGGCGCCCGGATATCAAAATGGTTGTCCACTGCGGCGACCCGGACGACGAGGGGCAGCTCCTGGTTGACGAGGTGCTGGAGTTCGCCGGAAACACCGCGCCGGTGAAACGGGCGCTTATTAACGACAACACCGCGCCAGCGGTGAAAAAAGCCATCAACTCCCTGCGCGATAACAGCGATTTTCGTGGGATGTACCTGAAAGCCCTGATGCGCAGCGCAGGAGACGCGATTTTTGGCTTCAGTATGAGCCGCTGTTACACCCTCAAAGCCCGCGATAAGGGCTATAAGGGCACGATTTCGGTTGGCCGCGTCCAGACGCCGGTGCTGGGAATGATTGTGCGCCGGTGGCGCGACAATCAGGCGCACAGCGAGGCGTTTTACTACCAGCTCGCAGGGCAGTTTATCAGCGGTACGGACGTTGTCTGCGCCCGCTGGCAGACGTCCGAATACGCGCCGGTGGACGATAAAAAGCGGCTGACGGATAAGGCCTGGGGGGAAGGACTCGCGAGGGCTCTGGCCGGAAAACCGGCCAGCGTGCTCGCGGCCGCCACCGACCGGGGAAAAACCACGGCCGCACCGCTGCCGTTTAACCTGCTGCGCCTCCAGGTGTATATGAACCGCAGGCACAAACTGACCGCGCAGCAGACGCTCGATATCACGCAGAAGCTCAAGGACAGTAAATACATTACCTACAACCGCTCTGACTGTTCTTATCTGTCCGATGAACAATTCAACGACGCGCCACAGGTGGTGGCGGCCTTAAAAACGCTCGACGTTTTTAACGGCCTTACCACCGACACGGCGCAAAAAAGTGCGGCGTTTGACAGTAAAAAAGTCACCGCCCACACCGCCATTATCCCGACGACGAACATGCCGGATTTAAGCCGCCTTACCGACAAGGAAAAGGCGGTTTATCTCACCATCGCGCAGTTTTATCTCGCGCAGTTCGTGGCGAAAAAGCGCTATGACGAGTCGATCGCGGAGATTAAATGCGGTGACGAGATGTTTAAAGTCTCGGCGCGTAAAATCACCGATGCGGGTTTTACGACGTTCCTGAACGACGCGGAAGAAGACGACGAGGAGGACGAAAACAGCACCTCGTTTGAGGCCATCAGCCGCCTGCAAACCGGGGCGACATTAACCTGCCGCGAGGTGGTGATTTCGGAGAAAAAAACTAAACCGCTGCCGCTGTTTACCGAGGCGACCCTGCTCGCTGCCCTCGTTCGCGTGGCCGATTTTGTCGCCGATCCGCGCATTAAAAAATTGCTCAAGGAGAAGGATAAAGACAAAAAAGATGAACACGGCGGCATCGGCACACCGGCGACCCGCGCGGCTATTATTGAGACGCTGAAAACCCGCGATTACATCACCGTGGAAAAGGGCAAATTTATCCCAACTGCCGCCGGGCTGGCGTTAATTGATGCCCTGCCCGACTCGGTGACGCAGCCGGATATGACCGCCGTATGGGCTGAAAAACAGGCGGCGGTTGAAACCGGCGAAATGACCATCGAGCGCTTTATTGATGGTCTTTACGCGGAAGTTTCCCGCCTGGTTGAGAGCGCCGATATTGCCATCAGCGCGACGGAAAAACATCCCGTTAAAACGGCGCTTAACCGCCTCGCGGTTAAATGTCCGTCGTGCGGTTCTGAGCTGGTTATGACGCCGAAAACCTGCGCCTGTACGGGCTGTCAGTTCAAAATATGGCTGGAAGTGCGCGGCAAAAAGCTGACGGAAAAACAGGCCGAGAAGTTAATCGGCAAGGGCAAAACCGACGTTATTAAAGGTTTTAAATCGAAGAAAAACGACGACACCTATTCGATGATCGTCACGCTGAAAAACGCGCAAACCGGGGAACTCGGTTTTGAATATCCACCACGCGATCCGCTGAAAGGATTGAACGTATCTATGCCGAAGGAGCTGAAATTATGAACCGTATCCAGGACGAATTAACCTCAGAGCGCGCGCTGAAAAAGTTTTTACGTGAAAGTGATTTTGCCTTTCTGGAGATGCTGAGTGCACGTATTTCAGCAGCGCTTGATGAAAAACGCGCAGAGCATATCGAGCAGGAAAAGCTACGCCGACAGCGGGAAGAAAAGCGCAATGAATTGCTGGCGCTGATTGAATCGGAGGGCTTTTCACCGACAGAGCTGGTTAGTACAACTCCCGCCAAAAAGTCGGCAAAACGCAAAGCTAAATATCAGTATTTTGAAAACGGCGTGCATAAAAAATGGTCAGGCGTCGGACGCGTGCCGGTTGTAATTCAGCAAGAACTTGACGCCGGAAAACCTCTTGAATCCTTCCTTATTACCACCGACTAACAACGGCACAGGGTCGGTTTTGACCTGGCTTTTCGGGCTTCGAAGACTGGCGAGCATGGCGATTCAATTTTGAAAAAATTGCTAATCGACAGGCCGCCTGAGTCTGCGAAGTGGCAGGAGGCGAGTAAATTCAATTTCGAAGAAATTGCTAATTTGCGTCGCCGATTCCACTTTTTGAGCGCTCACCCCAAGTGAGCCGAAAAAAGCCGGGGGGGGCCGAATAAATTTTGCCGCCCCAGCGAGCAAAAAGACGCGCCCACGCGTCGGTTTATTTGGGGGGCTTGCCCCCCACACCGTCGTGCCTAAGTCTCCGGCCAAAAGCCGGTAGCGTGGCGCGACCACCCCCTAAAAAGCCTAGTTTCCCTTTAATTCGTCTTGTGAGGAACGAACAAGGCGAAGAAAAGGGCTAAAACAGGCGTCTTTTAGGGGGTGGTCGCGCGTAGCGCGCGACGGTGTGGCCTCTTTTGACCTTGGGGGTTTTGGCCGGGCGTTCAGCCAGGACATTACCCCCATGCGACATGCAGTAAGGGCGTCCAGCCCGCGCGTAATGCCGCACGCCGTTAGATCGCGGGAGTGTACCTCCTGCGATCATGGCCGCTTAGCGGCCACTTCTTTTGCAGCATGGAATCGGTCAGTCAGAACGATCACAACCTGTGACCGTTCTGACTGACCGATGGTGCTGACCGAATTTAAGTGAAGGAGAATATCGTGATATTCGACAAACTGAATCATTTGCTGTCGCCGATAGCAAATGCCGTCCTGGCCTTTATCGCCTTTTTGCAGGCGCATCAACTGGCGTTAGCGCTGCTGTCCGGCGTCATGCTGCCTTTTATATTTTCTGCGAAACACGGCGGTCAGGAAAAGCCGACGTTTCTGCAAAGGATCTTAATTCTGCTTTCCATGATCTGTTTTGTTTTCGGCTCGATAGCGCCAGTGGCCGTCTGGTTTTTACAGCGCATTTATGGCCGGGAAGATATCGCCAGTCCGCCGCTGCTTACCTGGACAATGGCGCTACTGTTTACCGTCGCCGGTTTTATTCTGCACGTGGTTTTACGGCGTTTGATCTCGCCTGAATTTGATAAGGTCAAATGCGGCATGGTGAAAAAAACCAGCATGGAGCGCGACCGCAGAACCGACGTTCGCCGGGTAAAAGAAATTTTACCCGTCACCACAGAATACGATCCGATGGATTACATCGATCTGAATAAGGGGATTTTTATCGGGCTGAGCCGCGAGGGTGAGCCGCAATATATTCCGTTAAAAGAATGGCAGACCCAGCACGCCGACATTATCGGCACCACTGGTGCCGGTAAAGGCGTCGTAACCGGTATTCTGCTTTATCAGAGCATCCTCGCCGACGAGGGCGTTTTTGTTCTCGACCCCAAAAACGACGAGTGGGCACCGCACCTGTATAAAAAAGCGTGCGCGGACGCCGGAAAACCCTTTGTGCTTATCGACCTGAATAAACAGGAATACCAGATGAACCTTATCGACGGTATCACCGCCGACCATCTGGAGGAATTATTCGTGGCCGGTTTCAGTCTGGCGGAAAAAGGCGAGGCGGCGGATTTTTACCGTATCGACGACCGCAAGGCGGCGAGAACGGCGGCGCAGTTCGTGAAGGATAATCCGGGCGCAACCGTGCGGGATATTTATAACGGCGATTATGTTCAGGGCATTGGCGAGACGATTAAAGCCTTTCACGGTAAAACCGAGGAGCTGGCAATGCTCAACAGCATTAACGCGCCAGGCGGTTTTGCGCTGAAGGAGATTTTCGACAAGGGCGGCTGCTGCTATATCATCGGTTCGATGCGTAACTCTAAAATCATTACCGCGCAGCGCATGATTTTAGTTCGCCTGTTCCAGCTCGCGGAATTGCGCGACCGCGTCGCGGGGAATATCCGCCCCATCGCCATCTTTAAGGACGAGGTGAAATATCACCTGTCCAAACCGGCGCTCGAAGGGTTAGGCGCGGCACGCGATAAAGGCGTCCATATATTAATGGCGCACCAGTCAATTGCCGACCTGCGCGACTGTCCGGCGGATTTAAACGGCGACGCCGTGGTTGGGGCGGTTGTGGAAAACTGCAAGTTTAAGCTGGTATATAAACTTCAGGATCCAGACACCGCCGAATGGATTGCGCGCATGTCGGGCACGATTTTAGTCGATGATGAAAGCCGGAAAGTCACCACCACGGCGGTGCTGACAGAAAAAGTCGATAACGAGCGCATGCTTCGGCAGGCGGAAAGCTATTACATCGACAGCAATATGCTCCAGAACCTGCCGAAGTTCGTCAGCTATATCTTCAGCCAGAACGCGCTCGCGTTCCCGTCGTTAATCTCACCGCTCAAGGTTAAAAAAGCCCCACTGGAGCTGTTTACCCTGCCGCCGGTCGCAGTCGCTACGGTGGCAGAAGTTAAACCGGTGCTGGATCTGGATTTTGATAAAACGGCTCCGGCAGTTCCGGCACCTGACATTATTCCGGTCAGCGCAACAACCACCAAAAAACCCTCAGCAACGCCAATACCCACTCCGCCGGTGCAACCTGACGAGGAGTGGCTGATGGCATCACAGCCCGCTCCAAATGACGAAATACATTCGTTGCTGGATTTATAAAATAAGGAGTTTCTATGCTTATTTCGTCGTATCAGGAACGTTATGCACGCAGCACTGAAAAAATTCGCGTACTGCTGAATTTTCTCAAGGAGGAAACCTACAGCGATTTTCAAATCATAAAGCTGCTTTTTGATTTTAAATCTGACCGCCCTCTCTACCGGTTGTTGGAGAAGGTGGAGAAAATGGGGCTGATTCAGAAGCACGTGCATGAATCCCGCGCGTCGAGAATATCCCTGTGGGGCATTACCACCGACGGGCTGGCCGTTATCCTCACGGCGGACGACAACATAATGCCCGCCCGCTTTGAACCCTACCGCCTGACCGGCTGGTCACTCGACCATCACCTTGATAACCAGCTAGTGCGCCTTACGCTGGAGAAGAACGGCGCGACAGGGTGGATTAACGGCGACCGTTCAACGTTCCTCAGTCAGTACAGCGTCAAACACCGTCCCGACGGGCTTATCAGCCTGCCGGACGGCAGGCTGATCGCCGTTGAAACCGAACGACGTATCAAAACAAAGGCGCGCTATCAGTCCATCATGGCGAGCCACCTGCTGGCTATCAGCGATAAAAAATGGCGGTACGCGTTTTACGTCGCCCCGGACGAGGCGAAAAAGCGCGCCCTGAAGATTATTTTCGACAGCATCGCCAGCGTGATCGTGAAAAACCAGCATGTGCAACTGGAGGCAAAACACCGCGACGTTTTCCGCTTTTACACCCTCGATGAACTGAAAAACCTGGAGCTGGACAACTATGCGTAAAACCACCCTTCTGGTGCTGGCCGCCGCCCTCTGCGTGCCCGCGTTCGCCACCGCCGCGCCCGTCCTGACGGCGGGTTTTTCGCCGTCTGACGGGCGCCCTGCTCTTGAAATCGTGCTCGGCGCCATAAACAACGCCAGGCAGAGCATTGACGTCGCGGCCTACAGCTTCACCAGTAAGCCGGTCGCGACGGCGCTCGCCGGTGCTAACCGGCGCGGCGTGGCCGTGCGCGTGGTGGCCGACGAAAAGGCGAACAGCGACCGCTACACCGCCGTGACGTATCTGATAAACCAGGGCGTGCCGGTGCACCTTAACGGCCGTTACGCCATCATGCACAACAAGTTTATGGTGATCGACGGCAAAAACGTCCAGACCGGGTCGTTTAACTACACGGCAAGCGCCGTTTCGCGCAACGCGGAAAACGTGCTGCTGATCGAGGATGCGCCGCAGCTGGCGGAGGCGTACCAGCGAGAATTTAACCGCCTGTGGGATGAGGGCATCCCGCTGAATGCCCTGTACTGAATCAGCCCCGTCTGCGGACGGGGCTTTTTTTTTACTCCACTTCCAGCCAGGCTTTGCGTCCTTCAAGATGCAGCGCTTTCAGCATGGCGATCACGTCTTCTGCTGAACGTCCGCCATAGTTGAGACGGGTCTGCTCCCCTTCAAACTCCACCACGATAATGGTGTCCAGCGTCACCGACAGCAGCTCGCGGAGATCACGTAGCGTCTGCCCTGTACTGCGTGAATGCATGCACTGGGTTATCCGGTTGGCCGCCTCCTGGCACAATCCCTCTACGGCCTCGCGATATACCAGACGCTGATCGAGGTTGCCCTCGATGTCGCTGATCAGTTTAACCACCGCCGTTTTGACGGTTTTGATTTCAGGAAATTTCGTTTTTGGGGAGCCTGACTGCTCCAGCGGGGATACGCTGGTCGCCGGTGCAGCTTTAGGGGCGGTTGTCGGGGTGTGCAGGTTCATCGTCATGGTCGTTTCTCCGTCAGTGTGAATTTCGTCTTCGTATCGCCTGACGGTTCGGCCTGCCCGGAGTCGTTCTGGTCAGCAAGGGCGCGCAGCGTGCCATTTACCCTTGCTGTCCAGGTTGTGACGGGGGACGATTACCGGAAGCTGATACGCAGGAGAAAGGCATCACAGGAGAAAATGACGATGTGCACACCCGGACTTACCGCCCCTTTAGCTGCGGCGGCGAAAGCCGTTACGTCATTTTTTACGTAAGACATCGCGCCGTTACGTATCCCGGATACGTAACGGCTACCGCCTGAAAAAGGGTTCATTTTTTTTGAATCTGTCCGGTTTATTTTTCCGTGCCGGCCTCAGCTGCAGGACGTCCTGCAGCTGAGGCCGGCCGCGTTACAGAATTCTAAAAAACAGTGACTTATATAATTCCCTCCCTGATTCTCTCTCTTTCAAAAATTCTGAAGCCCTGCACCGCAGGGCTCCAGCTGTCAGCAGTCCATCAGCCAGCGGTGCGCTTTTGAGGCCGCTGCCGCCGCTTTAAAGATGTAGCGCTTGTCTCCCTTCAGCGCTTTCAGCCAGGACGCGATATAGCTTTCATGCTGCACCTCTCCCGTAATCCCCAAATCCGCCAACAGAAACGCGCTGCCCAGCTCGGCGATCAGTTCCTCAAACGCATACGCCTCAGAGCCAAACTTATTGCCTTTTTCACGATTGAGGCGGGACGCTGCACCCGTCCAGTGAACCAGCTCATGCAGGCCGGTGGCGTAGAAGTTCGCCGCGTCCGCGAAGCGGAACCGCTCCGGCAGGACGATTTCATCGGTGGCCGGACGATAGAACGCCTTTACGCCCTGCTCGGTGATTTTTGCCCCGCTCCGGGTCATGAGTGCTTCCGCCTGCGGCAGCGGATCGAAACCGGCAACCGGCTGCGGCACGCTCTCGATGCTCAGGCCGTCGATTTGCTCCACGTTAAACACGGTAAAGGCTTTCAGCATCGGGATTTTTTCGATTTCCCCGTCCTCGTCCTCTTTCTCCAGCGTCTTGTAAAAGATGGCCGTCGTGCCGTGTTCACCTTTACGAACCTGGCCGCCCAGCTCCTGCGCCTGTTTGTAGGTCAGCCAGCGCTCGTCCTGAAAACCCTGTTTTGCCGCACTACACCACAGCAGCATGATATTAATTCCGCTGTATGTCGTGCCGGTGCTGAAGTTGGCCGGTAATCCCACCGCTGCGCCGTTGCGAACCCACGGACACACCCACGGCTTAACGCCGCTTTCCAGGGCTGCAATGATGCTGTCCGTTACTGTCTGGTAAAGGTCTGTTTTGACTGCGCCAGCACGGGCTTTGCTTTTGCCCCTGGAAAATTTCGTTTTTGAGGAGCCTGACTGCTCCAGCGGGGATACGCTGGTCGCCTGTGAAGCTTTAGGGGCGGTTGTCTGAGTGTGCAGGTTCATCGTCATGGCTGTTTCTCCGTCAGTGTGAATTTCGTCTTCGTATCGCCTGACGGTTCGGCCTGCCCGGAGTCGTTCTGGTCAGCAAGGGCGCGCAGCGTGCCATTTACCCTTGCTGTCCAGGTTGTGACGGGGGACGATTACCGGAAGCTGATACGCAGGAGAAAGGCATCACAGGAGAAAATGACGATGTGCACACCCGGACTTACCGCCCCTTTAGCTGCACGGGTGAAACTGCCCTTCAGCGTCCGGGAGGACGGGTAAAAAAAGCACTGACGACGTCAGTGCTGCCTTTGTGACATGCGGTGTTACACTGCCTCTGCCGGTCAGTTCGCCCTTCCTGAAACCGGGGGCGGTTTGTTTTCGGGGACGTTCTGACCGGCTATCCCCCCATCACTTGCAGAAATTTCACCGCCCCTTATACTGTATGCATATGGGTCTTCCCCGATCATGGTGGGAAGGCTCAGAACGCCATATTCAGCTTTCCGTAGTGGAACATCACCCCCAGTT
>NZ_JAWPBF010000034.1:0-14369 GCF_033341895.1 Citrobacter sp. HN-141
TGAATGGGTTCATGTGCAGCTCCATCAGCAAAAGGGGATGATAAGTTTATCACCACCGACTATTTGCAACAGTGCCGGAAACCCTGCACCGTGTCGCAACCCGCCTGCCGCAACCACGCAAGGCAGTCGGGTGTTTCCACACCCTCGGCTACCACCTCCATTGTCGTTTTCAGAAGACGGCTGCACTGAACGTCAGAAGCCGACTGCACTATAGCAGCGGAGGGGTTGGATCCATCAGGCAACGACGGGCTGCTGCCGGCCATCAGCGGACGCAGGGAGGACTTTCCGCAACCGGCCGTTCGATGCGGCACCGATGGCCTTCGCGCAGGGGTAGTGAATCCGCCAGGATTGACTTGCGCTGCCCTACCTCTCACTAGTGAGGGGCGGCAGCGCATCAAGCGGTGAGCGCACTCCGGCACCGCCAACTTTCAGCACATGCGTGTAAATCATCGTCGTAGAGACGTCGGAATGGCCGAGCAGATCCTGCACGGTTCGAATGTCGTAACCGCTGCGGAGCAAGGCCGTCGCGAACGAGTGGCGGAGGGTGTGCGGTGTGGCGGGCTTCGTGATGCCTGCTTGTTCTACGGCACGTTTGAAGGCGCGCTGAAAGGTCTGGTCATACATGTGATGGCGACGCACGACACCGCTCCGTGGA
The DNA here is from genome assembly GCF_033341895.1 of Citrobacter sp. HN-141. NCBI lineage: Bacteria > Pseudomonadati > Pseudomonadota > Gammaproteobacteria > Enterobacterales > Enterobacteriaceae > Citrobacter > Citrobacter sp. HN-141. The sequence continues at coordinate 656 of NZ_JAWPBF010000034.1, forward strand.
TCGGTCGAATGCGTGTGCTGCGCAAAAACCCAGAACCACGGCCAGGAATGCCCGGCGCGCGGATACTTCCGCTCAAGGGCGTCGGGAAGCGCAACGCCGCTGCGGCCCTCGGCCTGGTCCTTCAGCCACCATGCCCGTGCACGCGACAGCTGCTCGCGCAGGCTGGGTGCCAAGCTCTCGGGTAACATCAAGGCCCGATCCTTGGAGCCCTTGCCCTCCCGCACGATGATCGTGCCGTGATCGAAATCCAGATCCTTGACCCGCAGTTGCAAACCCTCACTGATCCGCATGCCCGTTCCATACAGAAGCTGGGCGAACAAACGATGCTCGCCTTCCAGAAAACCGAGGATGCGAACCACTTCATCCGGGGTCAGCACCACCGGCAAGCGCCGCGACGGCCGAGGTCTTCCGATCTCCTGAAGCCAGGGCAGATCCGTGCACAGCACCTTGCCGTAGAAGAACAGCAAGGCCGCCAATGCCTGACGATGCGTGGAGACCGAAACCTTGCGCTCGTTCGCCAGCCAGGACAGAAATGCCTCGACTTCGCTGCTGCCCAAGGTTGCCGGGTGACGCACACCGTGGAAACGGATGAAGGCACGAACCCAGTGGACATAAGCCTGTTCGGTTGGTAAGCTGTAATGCAAGTAGCGTATGCGCTCACGCAACTGGTCCAGAACCTTGACCGAACGCAGCGGTGGTAACGGCGCAGTGGCGGTTTTCATGGCTTGTTATGACTGTTTTTTTGTACAGTCTATGCCTCGGGCATCCAAGCAGCAAGCGCGTTACGCCGTGGGTCGATGTTTGATGTTATGGAGCAGCAACGATGTTACGCAGCAGGGCAGTCGCCCTAAAACAAAGTTAGCCATATGAACTCGGAATCAGTACGCATTTATCTCGTTGCTGCGATGGGAGCCAATCGGGTTATTGGCAATGGTCCTAATATCCCCTGGAAAATTCCGGGTGAGCAGAAGATTTTTCGCAGACTCACTGAGGGAAAAGTCGTTGTCATGGGGCGAAAGACCTTTGAGTCTATCGGCAAGCCTCTACCGAACCGTCACACATTGGTAATCTCACGCCAAGCTAACTACCGCGCCACTGGCTGCGTAGTTGTTTCAACGCTGTCGCACGCTATCGCTTTGGCATCCGAACTCGGCAATGAACTCTACGTCGCGGGCGGAGCTGAGATATACACTCTGGCACTACCTCACGCCCACGGCGTGTTTCTATCTGAGGTACATCAAACCTTCGAGGGTGACGCCTTCTTCCCAATGCTCAACGAAACAGAATTCGAGCTTGTCTCAACCGAAACCATTCAAGCTGTAATTCCGTACACCCACTCCGTTTATGCGCGTCGAAACGGCTAACCATTCCGTCAACGGGACGCCAAAATGCTGCGCATTTTGGTTCCCTCCGCTGCGCTCCGGCTCTCGTTACGTCCAACGTTAGCACCACTGAAACCCAGCTTTATTTAGCTCATGTTTATTCAAACGGCATTTAGCTTTTCAGGCGTTATTCAGTGCCTGTTTTGCCTTTTTTCCGGGCTTCGCCTGCATGGGCTGCGCAGGTTTTCAGTCTTTTTGGCCTCTAGCCCTTGCGTAGCAAGCGCAAGCAGCTATCGTTTTTGCAGTGCTGTGCCGCCTCGGTGGCGCAGCGTTTTTTCACGGTTAGCGCCCGTCGCCAAATTCAAGTTATCCGTTTTGGCTTCTGGTTCTAACATTTCGGTCAAGCCGACCCGCATTCTGCGGTCGGCTTACCTCGCCCGTTAGACATCATGAGGGAAGCGGTGACCATCGAAATTTCGAACCAACTATCAGAGGTGCTAAGCGTCATTGAGCGCCATCTGGAATCAACGTTGCTGGCCGTGCATTTGTACGGCTCCGCAGTGGATGGCGGCCTGAAGCCATACAGCGATATTGATTTGTTGGTTACTGTGGCCGTAAAGCTTGATGAAACGACGCGGCGAGCATTGCTCAATGATCTTATGGAGGCTTCGGCTTTCCCTGGCGAGAGCGAGACGCTCCGCGCTATAGAAGTCACCCTTGTCGTGCATGACGACATCATCCCGTGGCGTTATCCGGCTAAGCGCGAGCTGCAATTTGGAGAATGGCAGCGCAATGACATTCTTGCGGGTATCTTCGAGCCAGCCATGATCGACATTGATCTAGCTATCCTGCTTACAAAAGCAAGAGAACATAGCGTTGCCTTGGTAGGTCCGGCAGCGGAGGAATTCTTTGACCCGGTTCCTGAACAGGATCTATTCGAGGCGCTGAGGGAAACCTTGAAGCTATGGAACTCGCAGCCCGACTGGGCCGGCGATGAGCGAAATGTAGTGCTTACGTTGTCCCGCATTTGGTACAGCGCAATAACCGGCAAAATCGCGCCGAAGGATGTCGCTGCCGACTGGGCAATAAAACGCCTACCTGCCCAGTATCAGCCCGTCTTACTTGAAGCTAAGCAAGCTTATCTGGGACAAAAAGAAGATCACTTGGCCTCACGCGCAGATCACTTGGAAGAATTTATTCGCTTTGTGAAAGGCGAGATCATCAAGTCAGTTGGTAAATGATGTCTAACAATTCGTTCAAGCCGACCGCGCTACGCGCGGCGGCTTAACTCCGGCGTTAGATGCACTAAGCACATAATTGCTCACAGCCAAACTATCAGGTCAAGTCTGCTTTTATTATTTTTAAGCGTGCATAATAAGCCCTACACAAATTGGGAGATATATCATGAAAGGCTGGCTTTTTCTTGTTATCGCAATAGTTGGCGAAGTAATCGCAACATCCGCATTAAAATCTAGCGAGGGCTTTACTAAGCTTGCCCCTTCCGCCGTTGTCATAATCGGTTATGGCATCGCATTTTATTTTCTTTCTCTGGTTCTGAAATCCATCCCTGTCGGTGTTGCTTATGCAGTCTGGTCGGGACTCGGCGTCGTCATAATTACAGCCATTGCCTGGTTGCTTCATGGGCAAAAGCTTGATGCGTGGGGCTTTGTAGGTATGGGGCTCATAATTGCTGCCTTTTTGCTCGCCCGATCCCCATCGTGGAAGTCGCTGCGGAGGCCGACGCCATGGTGACGGTGTTCGGCATTCTGAATCTCACCGAGGACTCCTTCTTCGATGAGAGCCGGCGGCTAGACCCCGCCGGCGCTGTCACCGCGGCGATCGAAATGCTGCGAGTCGGATCAGACGTCGTGGATGTCGGACCGGCCGCCAGCCATCCGGACGCGAGGCCTGTATCGCCGGCCGATGAGATCAGACGTATTGCGCCGCTCTTAGACGCCCTGTCCGATCAGATGCACCGTGTTTCAATCGACAGCTTCCAACCGGAAACCCAGCGCTATGCGCTCAAGCGCGGCGTGGGCTACCTGAACGATATCCAAGGATTTCCTGACCCTGCGCTCTATCCCGATATTGCTGAGGCGGACTGCAGGCTGGTGGTTATGCACTCAGCGCAGCGGGATGGCATCGCCACCCGCACCGGTCACCTTCGACCCGAAGACGCGCTCGACGAGATTGTGCGGTTCTTCGAGGCGCGGGTTTCCGCCTTGCGACGGAGCGGGGTCGCTGCCGACCGGCTCATCCTCGATCCGGGGATGGGATTTTTCTTGAGCCCCGCACCGGAAACATCGCTGCACGTGCTGTCGAACCTTCAAAAGCTGAAGTCGGCGTTGGGGCTTCCGCTATTGGTCTCGGTGTCGCGGAAATCCTTCTTGGGCGCCACCGTTGGCCTTCCTGTAAAGGATCTGGGTCCAGCGAGCCTTGCGGCGGAACTTCACGCGATCGGCAATGGCGCTGACTACGTCCGCACCCACGCGCCTGGAGATCTGCGAAGCGCAATCACCTTCTCGGAAACCCTCGCGAAATTTCGCAGTCGCGACGCCAGAGACCGAGGGTTAGATCATGCCTAGCATTCACCTTCCGGCCGCCCGCTAAATATCTCCTTTTGGGTTGTTAATAAAACATCCAATAAGTTGACTGTGCGTGAAAAAGAAAGTTTTGTGTGATGGCGTTGAAGATCGCACCGTTAAGCTCTTATGTGGGATGGTGCAGAGCTCGACGACTACCGATAAAACGCAACCGCCGCAAACAGACAAGAAAAAGCCCCAACTGATAACAGTTGGGGCTTCAGTATTGTGATTGGTGGAGCAATAGCACCCTGAACCCAAAACCTTCTCGCTCAACCGGTAGTGGCTGATAACAACTCGTGAGGGCTATTGCGGGTTAAGCATTTAGCGATGTCTAGGGCCAGACTGGACGTCTGAACGCAAGCCGCTGATACTGTACATAACCACAGTATCAGCGGAGGATACCCATGTCGCTGGCAAGGAACGCCACGGCGAGTCAATCGCCCACTCAAACAAACGGTTACGAACGCCACCAACCCGACCAGACGCTGCTCTACCAGCTGGTTGAGCAGCACTACCCAGCCTTCAAAGCCTCACTCGAAGCCCAAGGTCAACACCTGCCTCGCTACATCCAACAAGAATTCAACGACCTCCTCCAATGTGGCCGTCTGGAGTATGGTTTCATGCGGGTTCGCTGCGAGGATTGTCATCACGAGCGTCTGGTCGCCTTCAGCTGTAAACGACGCGGCTTTTGCCCTAGCTGCGGTGCCCGCCGGATGGCCGAGAGTGCGGCGCTGCTGATAGACGAAGTCTTCCCCAAGGAGCCCATTCGCCAGTGGGTGCTCAGCTTTCCTTTCCAGCTACGCTTTTTGCTGGCTCGCCATCCCCAGCTGATGGGCCAGGTCTTGAGTATCGTCTATCGTACACTCTCAACTCATCTGATCAAAAAAGCCGGTTACACCAAAGCCTCTGCACAAACTGGCTCAGTGACTCTTATCCAACGCTTTGGCTCCGCGCTAAATCTCAATGTCCACTACCACATGCTGTTTCTCGATGGTGTCTATGCCGAAGATGACTATGGCAAGCAACGCTTCCATCGTGTCAAGGCACCCACTTACGATGAGCTGAATACGCTCGCTCACACCCTCAGCCATCGCATCGCTCGCTGCATGGAAAAGCGTGGGATTTTGGAGCGTGATGCCGAGAATACGTGGTTGACACTGGAAGAGGGCGAAGACGATACGCTGACTCAATTACATGGTGCTTCGGTTACGTATCGCATTGCCGTCGGCCCCCAGCAAGGGCGCAAAGTCTTCACCCTGCAAACCTTGCCAGGGCGTGAGGATAAAGCCGACTCAAGCAGTCGAGTAGCCAACCATGCTGGTTTCTCGCTACACGCCGGTGTGATGGCCGAAGCGCATCAGCGGGATAAGCTTGAGCGCTTGTGTCGCTACATTAGTCGGCCAGCGGTTTCAGAAAAACGTCTGGCATTAACCGCCAATGGGCAGGTGCGTTACGAGCTCAAAACTCCGTACCGCAATGGCACCACCCATGTGATCTTCGAGCCGCTGGACTTCATCGCCAAACTCGCTGCGTTGGTACCTAAGCCGCGAGTCAACCTCACACGCTTCCACGGCGTCTTTGCACCGAACAGCAAACACCGAGTTCAAGTAACACCCGCCAAGCGGGGCAAGAAGCCCGACAAATCGGAAGGTCTCGATACTAACTGGCGTGACAAGAGTCCTGCAGAGCGCCACCGCGCCATGACCTGGATGCAACGCCTCAAGCGAGTCTTCAATATTGATATTGAAGTCTGCGAACACTGCGGCGGTCACGTCAAAGTGATTGCCAGCATCGAAGATCCGAAGGTCATTGAGCAGATTCTCAAGCATCTGAAACAGAAAACAGCCAAGGCGAATGCCGCCAAGCAGCGTGAGCTGCCACCAGAACGAGCGCCGCCACTGACTCCCAGCCTGTTCGATCCATCACAGAGTCGTCTCTTTGACTGACGACCCCAAATCCAACACTGCTCAACACTGCCAACTTTTAAACGGGGCGGTGGGGCAGTTTGTATCTCTCGAGCTATCAGGCTAGAGATTTTACCGCCAAATCGAACCTTATTAGAGCGGTTTAGGCTGGACCGGCAGTTAAAATTGGGGCTTGAGCGGTAAACGAGTGAGGGAATTTCAGGTAAGATACTTCGGATGAGGAGCAAAAAGGTGGTTTATACTTCCTATACCCAAGCAACTGGCCCCTAAAGGGATCCGTGTAAATGCTGTCGCGCCTGGGCCGTACTGGACGGTATTGCAGTGCTGCGGCGGCCAACCACAGGAAAAAATTGAGAAATTTGGTGCAAATGCGCCGCTTGGTCGCCCTGGCCAACCGGTAGAAATTGCTCCGCTGTATGTCACTTTAGCGGCTGAAGAGAACAGCTATACATCCGGTCAGGTATGGTGTTCTGACGGGGGGACCGGAACCCTCTGACGTTTATGCCCCCGAAGTCGAAACGTCTGAGGGGGAAAGCCAGCCCGGACAATATTGTATAAGGGCAGGGGGCGGCATATACCGCTCCCTGAACATTAACCCATGACAGCGATACCAAGACGTTCCAGGAGCAACGATGCCTGGTAGCTGTCCAGTTTGACGCCTTGCAAATCAACCCCGCGGATATCTAAATCGCCCAGTTCCGAATTGGTCAAATCACAGTGCGTAACGTTTGCTGCTCGCCAGTCGAAGGATGAAAACTCGCCGCCAGAGAGGTCTGATCCACTGAACGTTGCGCCCAGCACCTGAGTACCCATCCAGCGGTTTTCCCACAGCTCGCACTTTTCCAGTACGACTTTTGAAAAGTTGGCGTAGCTTAAGTTGGTATTGGTGATATAGGCGCTACAAAACCAGGTGCGGGTGGTGATCATATTCATAAAACTTGCGCCGCGAAAATCTGACCCTTGTGCCCGGCAGTGGCGAATTTCGATTCCCAGCGCATTGATATTCCTGAAATCAGCCATGGAGAGATCACAACTTTTGAAAATGGCATCTTTCAGGTTAGCGCGACTAAAATTACATCCTTTCTGACTTTCTCGATCATAAAACTGGCAGCCAATAAATTCAGTGCCGCTAAGGTCGGCACCCGAAAAATCACAGTTGAAAAATGTGCTATTTTCAACTTTTTCACCGGTGAACCTGTTTCTGTCAATTTTTTCGCCAACTAACGCCAGAGTCATCATGATTAACCTGTTTTTTTATACAGTGATTGCAACATGGTAAACTGTTTTAACTCTCGCGTCCAACGTCTGCCCCTGCACGCTAAATTTGGTGTTTCTTCAGTAATGCGCGGAGTTGATGGTAGGTCAGACCTAATAATTCAGCGGCTTTTTTCTGATTAAATTTCGCCTGCTGTAAGCTGGTTTGCAAAAATTCCTTCTCCTGCTGCTGTTGGAATTCACGCAGATCCAGCGGTAGGGTTACTGATGTATGTCTGGTTTCTTGCGCCAGCGGCGGTGCGGCGTGACGCCTGAACGGGTCAATCACAATCTCATTCAGTGGGTAATCGCTGGTCCCGTGTCGGTATACCGAACGCTCCACGACGTTTTTCAGTTCACGAATATTGCCCGGCCAACGGTAGTGGAGGAGCGTTTCTTTGGCCTCATCGGTGAACCCAGGAAACAACGGTAACCCGATCTCACGGCACATCTGAATGGCAAAATGTTCAGCCATTAACATGATATCGCTTTGACGTTCGCGTAACGGGGGAAGTTGCACCACGTCAAAGGCCAGACGATCCAGCAGGTCGGCGCGGAACGTGCCTTCACTCACCATGCGTGGCAGGTCGGCGTTGGTTGCGCAAACCAGTCTTACATTGACCTGCAGAGGTTGGCTACCGCCTACGCGTTCCAGCTCTCCGTACTCAATAACGCGCAGCAGTTTTTCCTGTACCAGCATCGGGGCGGTTGCCAGTTCATCAAGAAACAGTGTGCCGCCATCGGCGCGCTCGAACCGACCTGGGTGACGTTTCTGCGCGCCGGTAAAGGCGCCCGCTTCGTGCCCAAAGAGTTCGGAATCAAGTAAATTTTCGTTGAGCGCGGCGCAGTTAAGTGAAATAAACGGGCCTTGCCAACGGGTTGAGAGGTAGTGCAGGCGGTTGGCGATAAGCTCTTTCCCTGTTCCTCGTTCCCCAATGACCAGCACAGGTTTATCCAGCGGCGCGAGACGAGAAACCTGCTCCAGCACTTCAATAAAGCTGTTCGCTTCGCCCAGCAGATTATCTTTGTATCCTGCCATGATGAAATTCACCATTTGTTAGTGTTATTCACCAATTTACCCTATTTATCCCGACAGGTAAAATTAGTTATTTTCAAATATTTCAATGAATTAAAAAGTTGGCATGCGAAGTGCATTAGAACAGCAGCAGGGCATTGCCCGATATCAGAACAGTAAGTGAGGATTACATTATGGGTATTTTTTCTCGTTTTGCCGACATCGTGAACGCCAACATTAATGCGTTGCTGGAAAAGGCTGAAGATCCGCAGAAGCTGGTGCGGTTGATGATCCAGGAAATGGAAGACACGCTGGTTGAGGTGCGCTCCAACTCCGCACGCGCGCTGGCAGAAAAGAAACAGTTATCGCGTCGTATTGAACAGGCCAGCGCCCAACAGGCAGAGTGGCAGGAAAAAGCAGAGCTGGCGCTGCGTAAAGAAAAAGAAGATTTGGCGCGTTCTGCGTTAATCGAAAAGCAGAAACTGACTGACCTGATTGCCTCCCTGGAGCATGAGGTGACGCTGGTTGACGATACGCTGGCGCGTATGAAAAAAGAGATCGGTGAACTGGAAAACAAACTCAGTGAAACCCGTGCTCGTCAGCAGGCATTGATGTTGCGCCATCAGGCGGCGAGTTCTTCCCGTGATGTTCGTCGTCAACTGGACAGCGGCAAACTGGATGAAGCGATGGCTCGCTTTGAATCTTTTGAGCGTCGTATCGATCAAATGGAAGCTGAAGCTGAAAGCCATAACTTCGGTAAGCAGAAGTCTTTGGATCAGCAATTTGCTGACCTGAAAGCAGATGATGAAATCAGCGAGCAGTTGGCGCAATTGAAAGCCAAAATGCAGCAAGACAAGCAATAATAATATCTGGCGGTGCCCGAACGCGCCGCCGCTCATCACCTGTAAGGAGTACTCATGAGCGCGCTATTTCTGGCCATCCCGTTAACCATCTTTGTGCTGTTCGTCTTACCGATTTGGCTCTGGCTGCATTACAGCAATCGTTCCAGTCGCGGCGAGCTGGCGCAAAGTGAACAACAGCGTCTGGTAGAACTTAACCAGGACGCACAGCGGATGCGTGAGCGCATTCAAGCGCTGGAAGACATCCTTGATGCTGAACATCCAAACTGGAGGGACCGCTAATGGGGGGCGTTAATCTGAATAAAAAACTGTGGCGTATACCGCAGCAGGGCATGGTGAAAGGGGTTTGCGCGGGTATTGCGCATTATCTCGATGTTCCTGTGAAACTGGTGCGGATCCTGGTGGTGCTGTCCATCTTTTTTGGTCTGGCCTTTTTCACCTTTGTCGCCTACATCGTACTGACGTTTGTGTTGGATCCGATGCCAGACAACGTGGTTTCCGGAGAACAGCAGCCATCAAGCGGTGAGCTATTGGATGCTGTCGATCGTGAACTGGCTGCAAGTGAAAAGCGTTTGCGTGAGATGGAGCGTTATGTAACGTCTGATACTTTTACATTACGCAGCCGCTTCCGCCAATTGTGAGGTTAGAAATGAATAATCGCTGGCAACGTGCCGGGCAAAGGGTTAAGCCGGGCATTAAAATAGCAGGTAAGCTGGTGCTACTGACTGCGCTGCGCTATGGCCCGGCTGGGGTAGCAGGGTGGGCGGTGAAGTCCGTGGCCCGACGTCCGCTAAAAATGTTGCTGGCGTTAGTATTGGAACCTTTGTTGAGCCGGGCAGCGACAAAATTGTCGAAACGCTATTCAGGTAATCAACCCTGATATCCGAAACAACAAAAGCAAGCAACATTTAGTCAACATTCCCCCAGTTAATTTGCGGCAGAGTAGTCTCTTGTGTCATGGGATCGCTACCAATAGAAATGAAGGTGAAAGCGACAGACTCCATTATGCAGGTATCGGTGTGAATTACGCATTCTAAAATGCACTGGGGCATTGTTATGCCCCAGTTTTTATACCAGTGAGTCGGCTAACGATATTTGTGTACCCACGGTGATATTTTGTAAACCTTTCTCACCGGCAATCAGGCTAAATAATAAATTACAGCTTTGTTCGCCGAGCTGCTGGGTTGGGACATCAATGCCTCCCGGCACGGGCGTCAGCATAAATGACAACAGTTCATTACAGTGACGGTATACGGCACCGGCTTGCCGTCACGGGTCATAGACAGACGCGATTCCAGATTTTTGACATCAGCGGGGGCATTGAAGGTCAGGCCGATAATGGCGTGTTTTTTCATCGGATCTTGCGGATCCTGATAGAACTCCGCCCGGCCGCCGCGATAATAAAACTCAGGGGTGGTAAAGGTTTTTTGTTTCTCTGTTAACGCCACCTGCGGAGCCAGCAGTGTTTTGGCATCCATATCGACGGTGTAGGTTTTCCCCATCGGGAAGGTTTTTTTCGCCGTGAATACCAGCTTACGGTCATTACGCCACTGCCACTCACCTTCCATTGCGGGGGTCAGGGTAATACCGGCGGTGACCGGTTTACCGATCAGCGTTACCGGTGCGGCAGAGCGGGAGAATGTCACCACCACAATCTGCGCTGAATTATCATCACGGTTATAATTAACCGCCGAAGGGCGCTGCACAGACGCGGAAATATCCTGCACCACCAGCGGCGCAACATCCACCGGCTTCGGTTTGTTCTGATACCAGTGCCAGGTGTAATAACTGCCCGCTGCCACCGCAGCAGTCAGTAATAATAAGGCAGATATGGTTTTCGGATAGCGGTTGCCCCCCCGCTCCAGCCGGGCAAGCTGATTACCGGCAAAGGTCACCCAGCCCGGCACCGCCCAGCGGATCCGTCCGGTGAACGGGCGCAGCAGAAAACCCAGCAGAGTAAAGAGATAAACAAGACTGCGAGCCGCCAGACGCAGCAAAATAAAAGGTAAGCGGAGGATAAAACGCAGAACGTCCATGACAACATTTTCCTCTGTGTGTTGAGACTGACATCAGTTTGCCGCAGCACACAGTGAAATCCGGTTCAGCCGGAAGCTGTCAGTGCCCGATACTCTCATCCTCCATAAAACAGCCCATAAAGCAAATTATTGCATAAGGAATAATCTTAAATTACGGCCCCGGCGTATCCGCAGGGGCCTGTTCAGGAAAAAAATTATTCCAGTGCACTCAAAATAGCCTGTGCAGCTTTGACTCTTTCGGTATTCGGGTAGTTTTTATTCGCCAGAATCACAATCGCCACCTGTTTTTCCGGAATAAAGGCGACATAGGCGCCGAAACCAGTTGTTGCGCCCGTTTTATGCACCCAGGAAGCACGGTTATACGGCTGAACCTGGTTGTCTGTTACCGGATGCGGCTGCAATGCGACCTCGTTGGTCACACCGTTAATGATCATATCTTTCTGCTGCGGCCAGTCATACATTTCCCAGCCCAGCCCCTGGTTAATCGCGGCGGTTTTATAGTAGCGGGTCTGGGCGAGATACATTGCCATTTCCAGATCCGCATTACCGGCCCGTGACGGCTCCATATTCATTTCCGCCCAGCGCAGCATATCTTTTGAGGCGGATTTCACGCCGTAAGATTCCGCATCAAGCTGTCCCGGCGACACGCGGACCGGTTTTTTGTTTTTATAACCGTACGCATACTGGCTTTGCGCACTTTCCGGCACAGTAATAAAGGTGTGAGATAACCCCAGCGGTGCCAGGATCCGTGCAGTCAGCAACTGCTCATACGGCATCCCCGCCGCGTTTGCGGTCAGAGCACCAAACAGGCCGATACTGCTGTTTGCATACAGACGCATATCGCCCGGTTTCCGGGACGGCTGCCACTGCTGATAGAAATTCAGCAGATCCGCACGGCTTTTTACCGCATCCGGCACCTGTAACGGCAGTCCGCCTGCGGTATAGGTAGCCAGATCCAGCAATGTGATCCCCTTCCACTGCGGCAGAGCCAGCTCCGGCTGGTATTTTGCCGCCGGATCATTCAGCGCCATCTCTTTTTTCGCCACAGAAACCGCACCCAGCACACCTGTGAAAGTTTTACTTACAGATCCGAGCTCAAATAGTGTATTTTCAGTGACCGGCTGTTTTGCCTGAATATCGGCAAAACCATAATTGAAATAATAGGGCTTACCCTTTACGGAGACGGCAACCGCCATCCCGGGAATATCCTGCTGTGCCATCAGCGGTTTAATGGTGCTGTCCACCACCGCCGCGACATTATCAGCGGCAGAAAACCCCGGGGCGGAAAACGCCAGCAGAGCGGAAATCAGTGTTGCAGATAACGATTTTTTCATCAGAATTAACCTTCCGTGTGTGAGTAACGGCGGCAAGTATCGTCAGATTCACCGGACAGAACAAACGGTTATTTATAACAAGAGCCTAAAGAAAAACTTACAGGTGGATTATGGTCAGACGTTATCTCCCCCTTAACCCGCTGCGCGCCTTTGAGGCCGCCGCCCGTCATCTCAGTTTTACCCGCGCGGCGATTGAGCTGAATGTCACCCATGCCGCCGTCAGCCAGCAGGTCAGGGCGCTGGAAGAACAACTCGGCTGTGTGCTGTTTACCCGCGTCTCGCGCGGGCTGGTGCTGACCCATGAAGGTGAGGGATTACTGCCGGTGCTCAATGAGGCGTTTGACCGGATTGCGGATACTCTGGAGTGTTTTTCTCACGGGCAGTTCCGTGAGCGGGTGAAAGTCGGTGCGGTGGGAACATTTGCCGCAGGCTGGCTGCTGCCGCGTCTGGCCGGATTCTATGACAGCCATCCGCATATTGATCTGCATATCTCCACCCATAACAATCATGTGGACCCGGCGGCGGAAGGGCATGATTATACGATCCGTTTCGGTAACGGCGCGTGGCATGAGTCAGATGCGGAACTGATTTTCAGTGCACCACACGCTCCGCTGTGCTCACCGGCCATTGCAGAACAGTTACAGCAGCCGGATGATGTTCACCGCTTTACCCTGCTGCGCTCATTCCGCCGGGATGAATGGAGCCGCTGGCTGGATTGTGCGGGCGGCACACCGCCTTCCCCGTCACAGCCGGTAATGGTGTTCGATACCTCACTGGCCATGGCCGAGGCGGCACAACTGGGTGCCGGGGTAGCGATCGCACCGGTATGTATGTTCAGCCGCCTGTTACAGTCAGGCGCACTGGTACAGCCGTTTGCCGCAGAAATCACCCTCGGCGGCTACTGGCTGACGCGGTTACAGTCCCGTACGGAAACCCCGGCCATGCAGCAATTCGCCCGCTGGCTGCTGAATACGGCGGCGGCGTAAAACTCACTCACCTTCCAGGCTTTTTACCCGCAAATCATCACCTTCACTGATGCGCAGCCGTTCACTGCCGCAGTGCGGACAGCATCCGGCGTGCTGCATGATTTCGGCCTCACGGCTGCAATCCCAGCACCATGCCTGTGCCGGGATAACATCAATATGCAGTGTGCAGCCCTGCGCCACGGTATCACGGCAGGCGATATCAAAACAGAAATGCAGTGCACTCTCCTCAACATCCGCCAGTGCGCCGACTTCCAGCCAGACATCCGTTACCCGCGCAATGCCGTGCTGTTCAGCCTGTTCGCGGATAATGTCCGCCGCACCGAGGGCTTTACTAAGCTTGCCCCTTCCGCCGTTGTCATAATCGGTTATGGCATCGCATTTTATTTTCTTTCTCTGG
>NZ_JAWPBF010000035.1:0-13380 GCF_033341895.1 Citrobacter sp. HN-141
GTTCGTGCTGCATGAGCCTTGCCAAATCACACGGATGTTATTTTAACCACTTTTCAAGATACAAGGGGGAGTGAGATGGCTAACTGGTGGATGCCCATAGCACAGTTGAAAGTTATGCGCCGTCTGGAGGCTGGAGAAACCTTGCTTCGTAGCTTGGACGATACGTATCGGTGGGAAGGCTCAAAAGAAAAATGCACCCCGACTGGACGGGCCTTAAGGAATAAAGGGTTAATTTTTGATTATGGTTCGCGAAGCCCGAACTGGGAAGCAAAAATGCTCATTACTCCAACCGGGAAAAATGAACTCGGCTATAACCGCAACCGGGAAATTGAGGACTAACTCATGACAACTAACAACCACCCTGCGCACGGTCCTGTATCACTCGAGCGCCTGCACCAGATACGCAAAATACTCAGCAAAGCATCCGCACAAAGCGACGGCGGTAATCTCGGCTACGCAATGGCTGATGCTGTGAAGGTGATTGATGGGGTTCTGGAGTCGATGGCCCGCGAACAAGTACGCCGTGAACATGCAGCATGGTCACTGGCTACTTTCGGCGATGTCGGTCCAGTTGGTCCGCTGAAGCACCTTTCCAAAGAAGCGCTCGAGGCTGCTGCTGAACCCGGCAACCTTAGCGAATGGGCTGACATGCAGTTCCTGTTATGGGATGCGCAACGTCGTGCCGGTATCAGTGACGAGCAGATTACCCAAGCGATGGTAGAGAAGTTGGCTGTTAACAAACAGCGCGAATGGCCTGAGCCGAAAGACGGTGAGCCACGACTGCACATCAAGAAGGCTGGCAACTCTCCGGTAATTCCTGATGGTTTGGTGATGGTGCCGAAGAAACTAACCGCTGAGAACGGCGCAAAGAGTGTGCTGTCCGGTGAGTTTTCAGAAACGAAATTTATAAACTGCCCAGAGTGTTTTGGTGATGATGATTGCGAAACCTGCGACGGCAGCGGAAGAATTGAAATCACCGTTCCTGTCACATGGACGACCATCAAAGCTATTTGGGCTAAAGGTGTCGAGCATTTCGCAGCAGCACCGCAGCAGGAGGTGAAGTGATGGAAAATAGATACATCTACCACTACTGTGCTGTTAACGGTAGTGCGCAACTTGCTGGAATAGCTCAACTTACTTTCCGCATAAAATCACAGGCTGATTTAGAAAAGCTGAAGGAGTTGATTTCTGGAGATGATTTTAAGCCAAAGGCGATTAGCTCTCTTTCATACCTTGGTCGAGAGGTGGACGAATAATGCCTCCAATCAAAGTTGTTGTCATAACGGTGGTAATGTTTGCTATATGCCAGCTCATATCCATGACCGGGTATGGATTATGGTGAGCAAACTCAAACAGCGGCGCACGCGCCGCCTTAAGGCCGATGTCGCATGGTGGAAATCTGAAGCTGAATACTGTAAGGCGAGAGTGTTCGAACAGGCAAACGAAATTGCTGAACTAAGAAGCATGGTGATTCGTGTACCTATGCCGGTAATGGTGCCAGTAGAGATACTTCATCAGCTAAATGGGAAGGCTTCGAAAGAAAGTCCATTATGTCGCAATTGCAACGATGGAACCCGTCACGGTTGTTCATCGTGTGCTTACAGAATGAAGTAACCGGGTGCAGCCGGTTTAAGTGGAGAACTATCTATGAGCGGACAGAACCAACGTTTTCTTACTCCTGATGACCTCTATCAATTAACTGGTTATCGTCGCCCTTCCCTACAGTGTAAAGCTCTGAGTGATAGTGGGGTATTTTTTATCCTACGTAAGGACGGCAGACCAGGAACAACATGGGATCATGTATCAAACCCGGTTGGCCTTAAGTTGATAGTGAACAATCCAGAGGAAGAAGAACCAAACTTTAAGGATATGTAATGTCTAGAGCTCGCAAAAACCCTGAGGATAACTGGATGCCTCCTCGCGTTCGACGGGGAAAATCTGCTTATGAGTTTCGTACAACAGATGGTCGTACCGTCAGGTTGTGTAATCCTGATCTAACAAAATCGCAGGTATGGGCAGCTTACGAAAACTTCATAAACGATTTAAAGGTTAGTACGAACTTCAACGCACTTTGTGAAGAGTTCTTTAATTCCGGTGATTTCCACGAGTTAGCAACTGAAACACGTAAAGACTACAGAAAATACGGTTCAAAGGTAAATGTTGTCTTCGGGAAAATGAAGCCGGATAACATCAAGCCAGAGCACATCAGAAAATATATGGATAAACGAGGTGTTAAGAGCAGGGTTCAGGCAAACCGCGAGAAAGCATTTATGTCCAGGGTGTTTCGGTGGGCATACGAACGAGGAAAGGTGAAGATGAATCCTTGCCATGGCGTAAAGCAATTTAAAGAGCAGGCTCGGACCCGTTATATTAGCGATAGGGAATATGATGCACTTTATAGCGTTGCTTCTATTCCCGTTAAAGTTGCAATGGAGTTGGCATATCTATGTTGCGCCCGCCAGGGAGACATTCTTGACCTCAAAAAGAGTCAATTATTGAGCGAAGGAATTTTAATTCAGCAGAGTAAAACCGCAGTTAGCCAGATCAAGGCCTGGACAAAACGTCTGGAGGATGCCGTTAATCTTGCTGACAGCATTCATCTCAACAACGGTATGGTAAGTATTTTTGTCATCCACCAGCCATCAGGTCTGCGATATACACGCGATGCTTTTAATGCACAATGGATGAAGACTAAAAAAATTGCTGCTGAAAAATATCCAGACCTCGATTTCCAGTTCACTTTCCATGATCTAAAAGCCAAAGGAATTTCTGATCTTGAAGGTACTCTGAGTGAGAAGCAGGAAATTTCAGGTCATAAAAACGCGTCGCAAACAGCGAGATATAATCGAAGAATTTCAGTTGTTCCGGTCGTCGGGGGGCAGTAATGCCCTCTTTTTTATGGCGAAGCTGAATGGCGAAACCATGGTGAATATAGGGCACAAAAACAAAAAAACCACCCGTAGGTGGTTTCACGACACTGCTTATTGCTTTGATTATTCTGTTCTTTCCCATGGTACCCGGAGTGGGACTTGAACCCACACAGCGCGAACGCCGAGGGATTTTAAATCCCTTGTGTCTACCGATTCCACCATCCGGGCTCGGGAAGAAATTGGAGGCGCGTTCCGGAGTCGAACCGGACTAGACGGATTTGCAATCCGCTACATAACCGCTTTGCTAACGCGCCGAAATCTTCTGGCTTTACAGCCAAACATCCGCAAATGCCGATGTTTTAAATTTGGAGCGGGAAACGAGACTCGAACTCGCGACCCCGACCTTGGCAAGGTCGTGCTCTACCAACTGAGCTATTCCCGCATCACCAAGTAACTTTGTTAATCACTTGATTTTGTTATCGTCTGGCAATCAGTGCTGCCGTTCGATGCGTTGCATTCTACTTACCTGACGCAATGAGTCAACGATATTTTTCACCACTTACGATCGTTTGCTGAAATTTGCGGCGAAACGATCACTGATCAAGCAAATCTCCCCGTGCAGCGCTCAAATACTGGAACATTGACCATAAAGTCAGAATTGCGGCGACAAAGAAAAGTGCAATCCCGGCATACTCTACCCAGATATTTGGACGCCACAGCAGCCATGCCAGCGCAGCCATTTGCGATGTTGTTTTGACTTTACCGATCCACGACACCGCCACGCTACTACGCTTGCCAAGTTCTGCCATCCATTCGCGCAGCGCTGAAATGATAATTTCACGCGCGATCATCGTGGCGGCAGGCAATGTCACCCACCAGCTGTGGTAGTGCTCCGTCACCAGCACCATCGCGATAGCCACCAGAACCTTATCTGCCACCGGATCGAGGAACGCCCCGAAACGCGTGCTTTGGTTCCAGCGGCGCGCCAGAAAACCGTCAAACCAGTCGGTAACGGCTGCGATACAGAAGATCAGCGCACAAACAAAGGGAGCCCAGGTGAATGGCAGGTAAAAAGCCAATACAAAGAATGGGATCAGGATGACGCGAAACAGCGTGAGCAACGTAGGGATATTAAATTGCATATGACGGATAACTATCTGTTGTCAGTGAAATTACCCCTATGTTGCTACAGAGGGCCTAATGTTTCAACGAGTAGAAGATCTTTTCTGCCAGAGCTTGCGAAATACCCGGCACTTTTGCAATTTCTTCGACACTGGCGTTACGAAGCCCTTGCAACCCCCCCATATATTTCAGCAACATTTGTCGGCGCTTAGGGCCAACGCCTTCGATGGTTTCCAGCGTGCTGGTGCTTTTCACCTTCGCCCGTTTTTTACGGTGTCCGCTGATGGCGTGATCGTGAGACTCATCGCGGATATGCTGAATCACGTGCAACGCAGGGGAGTCCGGCGGCAGGCTAAACCCCTCGCCTTCCGGTTCAAAAAACAGGGTTTCCAGGCCGGCTTTGCGATCTGCCCCTTTTGCCACACCCAGTAACAGAGGGTGCTGTTTATCCCAGGGCACGTCCAGTTCAGCAAAAACCGCTTTCGCCTGCCCTAGCTGGCCTTTACCGCCGTCGATCAAAATAACATCCGGGATCTTACTTTCTTCTATTGCCTTACCGTAACGCCGGCGCAGTACCTGGTTCATCGCCGCGTAATCATCACCCGGCGTAATACCCGTAATGTTATAGCGGCGATACTCTGCGCGCAGCGGCCCGTTAGCGTCAAAAACTACGCAGGAGGCAACGGTCTGCTCGCCCATCGTGTGGCTAATGTCAAAACACTCCATGCGTTTTACCGCAGGCAGTTTCAGCACGGATGCCAGCGCCGTCAGACGTTGGGTAATCGTGGACTGCTGGGAAAGTTTGGTGGTTAACGCCGTAGCCGCATTGGTACGCGCCAGCTTCAAATATCGGGCGCGATCGCCTCGCGGTTTCGTCTGGACGTTAATCTTCCGCCCGGCCAGCTCAGACAAAGAGTCAGCCAACAGCGTCTTATCGCTAAGATTGAAATCAAGCAGGATCTCACCAGGCAAGGTACGCATCTGGCTACCCTGTAAATAGAACTGCCCAACGAAGGTTTCAACCACCTCGCCCAGTTCCGTTCCCCCTGGTACTTTAGGAAAATAGCTGCGACTGCCTAACACTTTGCCCTGACGAATGAACAAGACGTGTACGCAGGCCATTCCGGCATCAAATGCCACGCCGATAACATCCAGATCGTCGCCAGTATTGGAAACAAACTGTTTTTCAGTAACGCGGCGAACCGCCTGAATTTGGTCGCGGATGCGCGCGGCCTCTTCAAACTCAAGATTCTGGCTGGCCTTCTCCATCCGGGCGATCAGTTGCGTTAGCACCTGGTCGTCTTTGCCGGATAAAAACAGCCGTACATAGTCGACCTGCTGCGCGTACTCTTCTTCACTCACCAGACCGGCGACACATGGCCCAAGGCAGCGGCCAATCTGATATTGCAAACACGGGCGCGAGCGGTTGCGATAAACGCTATTTTCACACTGACGTATTGGGAAGATTTTCTGCAATAGTGCCAGTGTTTCACGGACGGCATAACCGTTAGGAAACGGTCCAAAGTATTCACCCTTAGCATGCTTCGCACCGCGATGCGTCGCCAGACGCGGATGGGTATCGCCACTGAGGAAAATAAAGGGATAGGATTTATCATCGCGCAGCAATACGTTATAGCGCGGTTGGTACAGCTTGATGTAATTGTGCTCAAGCAATAATGCTTCAGTTTCGGTGTGCGTCACCGTGACATCAATCTGCTGAATTTGTGCCACCAGCGCTTCGGTTTTACGCGACGCGAGGTTGCTGCGGAAATAGCTGGAGAGCCGTTTTTTCAGGTCTTTCGCTTTACCGACATAGATAACCGTCCCGGCGGTATCGTACATACGATAGACGCCAGGCTGGCTGGTCACAGTTTTCAGAAACGCTTTAGCATCGAACTGTTCGGTCACAGGCTTGTTAATGTCTCCGCATTACACAGGCCATGGCGAATTGCCAGGTGAGTCAGCTCCACATCGCCATGAATGTTTAATTTACTGAACATTCGATAGCGGTAGCTGTTCACTGTTTTGGGACTAAGATTCAGTTGTTCTGAGATCTCATTGACCTTCTGGCCTTTGGTGATCATCAGCATAATCTGCAACTCACGTTCAGACAAACTGGCAAACGGGGTTTCCGTTTTCTCTGGCTCAATCTGGCTAAGCGCCATTTGTTGAGCAATATCGGAAGCAATGTAGCGCTGTCCGGAAAAAACCGAACGAATCGCGCTCACGACTTCCTGAGGGGCGGCTCCCTTACTGAGATAGCCCGCGGCTCCCGCCTGCATAACTTTTGCCGGCAACGGGTTTTCGGTATGAACAGTCAACATGATCACTTTAATGTCAGCCGAGGAACGCGCAATTTTGCGGGTTGCCTCCAGACCGCCAATACCGGGCATATTCATGTCCATCAGCACAACGTCGACAGCGTTAGCGCGGCACCATTTGACCGCATCTTCGCCGCAGCACGCCTCGCCGACAACTTTAATGCCTTTTATATCTTCCAGAATGCGTCGTATCCCTGCGCGCACCAGTTCGTGGTCATCAACAAGAAAAACGTTGATCAAAGGAATATCTCCAGAATAGGGATAACGCTACCGATAGTTAATCGGTCCTATGTTAACGGGTTTTATCTCAACTTTGAAATCTAAAAAACACCCGACTTTCGATTTTGCTCTCGTTTTTGGAAATTAGATTGTACGAACCGTGGAAACTTCCACGGTTGAAGGGCGTTTGCCTGCGCTTATATCTGCATAGCTGTTTCAGAATAGTGACAAAAAATTCATATTCTTACGTTGAATGCTAAATAGAAAGGTAAGCTTGTAACAATAATTAACGAGTAAAATACGCGGAATAAACAAAGAATGGAGAAAATATATGCACTGCAACATCTTGTTTATTTTAATCTCATTGGGTTTTGTTTGCGCAAAAAACAACCTCAGATATTTTTAGCCAAGATTATGGTATACTCCGCCGCCTTGACGTTTGCCATCGCACTTTTTCATTGAAACATAACGAGGAAAATAAATGAGTACGCCTGATTTTTCCACTGCTGAGAATAATCAAGAACTGGCTAATGAAGTCACCTGCCTGAAGGCCATGTTAACGCTGATGCTGCAGGCTATGGGACAAGCCGATGCAGGACGCGTGATTCTTAAAATGGAAAAACAGATCGCGCTGATTGAGGACGAAACACAGGCCGCGGTATTTACCAGCACTGTTAAACAAATTAAACAGGCCTATCGTCAGTGATAAGAAACCGGCTGACAGCGATGCTCTCAGCCGGTTTTGCGTCTGACACTCAGAACGACATTTTATTCAGATAAGCCCCGTTGCGGCGGCATAACAAGCAATCTGTGTTTTGTTTGGCGCGTTAAACTTCTTCTGCATATTCTTCTGATGAAAGTTAACGGTATTTTCAGAGATCGACAGAATCATTGCTATCTCGGAAGAGGTTTTCCCCTCAGCGGTCCATTTCAGAATCTCTTTTTCGCGCTTGCTAAAACGCATCTCCGGCGCCATGACCATGTCATCTTCCAGCCGCATAAGTACCGACAGGCTTTCTCGTACCAGCAGTTGCATCCTGAGCTCGACTTCATCCTGCGCATATCGGCCATTACGCAAACTCGCGCGTGACACGGACAAAAAGCCTAATGCCCTGTTTGGCAACATTAAGCATTGCGTCATCCCCTTGCGCAGACCGTGATTACGTGCGGCGTCCCACAGCGGTTGTGCGTCACGGAACAGGGTGTCATCCCACGGTAAGTGGCCCTGACTGAAGTTTTCGGGTTTCAGTACCGGATCGATAGCGAAATAATTTTCTGATTGATAATGTGCGACCCAGGCTTTGGGATACGTCGTATGAAGTACCGTTTTAGGTCGGGTAAAGGGTACGGGATGCCGGACACAGAGCGCATAAAAATCGAACTCTAAGTGCTGCGTCTGATGTTGTAATTCGTTATAGACATCCTCTGCCGCCGCCATTTCCTGAAAGCGTAACAGCATGCTCCGTCGCCAGGTGAAGAAATCATGATCCTGCATACTAAGTGGTAATGCCCCTGAGATTGATAATCATCCAAATGTATGAAACAAGCTAACACATAAATGTATTTTATATATGCAAATTATCGGACAAATAAGAAATTACTTGAGTGCAACGTAACACCCCACAATGCTGGCAGGGTGAAGTAATAATAATAAAGCAGTAATTATAAATAGTTATGCAATAAGCACTCACCAAAAAACTATTTCGATGAGTGCTCTCTGACCTTTTATTGCATCAGGAACTTTTCAAGAAACTGACGGGTTCGCGGTTGCTGTGGATGCGTAAATAAGGATTTTGCCGGCCCCTGCTCCACTATCTTGCCCTGATCCATAAATATCGCCCGGTCAGCAACGTCACGCGCAAAACTCATTTCATGAGTCACAATGACCATGGTGCGTTTTTCCTGCGCCAGCTGACGAATAGTATTAAGCACTTCGCCAACCAGTTCCGGGTCCAGCGCGGAGGTCGGTTCATCAAAAAGAATCACTTCCGGACGCATAGCCAGCGCCCGGGCAATGGCGACACGCTGCTGCTGACCGCCGGATAACCGCCGTGGATAGCTGCTCTCTTTACCCGCAAGCCCAACCTTTGCCAGAAGTTCACGCGCACGCGCTGTCGCCTCCGCCTTCGCTTCTCCCTTCACAATGACCGGACCTTCAATAATGTTTTCCAGTACGGTGCGATGTGGAAATAAATTAAAGTTCTGGAACACAAACCCCACATGCTGGCGCAACTGGCGAATCAGTCCTTTCTGCTGGCTTAAGGAACGTGCGGTATCAATGGTAATGTCTCCGACCTTGATGGTGCCCGCCTCTGGTTGTTCCAGCAAATTAATACTGCGCAGCAGCGTGGTTTTGCCTGAACCGCTCGGCCCGATAATCGCCACGACTTCACCAGGCTTAACGTCCAGATCAATGCCGTGCAGTACCGTTTGCCCGTGAAATTTTTTCACCAGGTTTCTGACTTCAATAGCACTCATTTCGGATCTCTCTCCTGGCGGTTGAGCTGTTCTTCAAAATAGTTCTGCAGCGCAGAAAGCACCGTCGCCATGACCCAGTAAATCAGCGAGGCCGCCAGATACATGGTAAACACCTCCAGCGTGCGTGAAGTAATCAGCTGCGCCTGGCGGAACAGTTCCGGTACCTGGATGGTCGCGGCCAGTGAGGTGTCTTTCACCAGACTGATAAAACTGTTGCTCAGCGGCGGCAATGCCACGCGTGCCGCCTGCGGGAGAATCGCTCTGCGCATCGTCTGCCACGGCGTCATACCGATACTCGCCCCGGCTTCCCACTGCCCTTTATCAATGGAGGAGATGGCCGCACGCAGCGTTTCTGCCGCGTAAGCCGCGGTATTCAGCGACAGACCGATCATTGCAGCCGGGATCGGGTCCAGCTCAATCCCAAACTGCGGCAGACCATAGTAGATCATAAACAGCTGGGCAATTAACGGCGTACCGCGAAAGACCGAGATATAAAAGCGCGCCAGCCAGCGCACAGGCAACAGTGGCGATAAACGCATTAGCGCCAGGATGAACCCCAGCACCAGGCCAAAAAACATCCCTCCGATACTCAGTTGGAGCGTAAATACCGCCCCTTTCAGCAGATACGGCAGCGAATCAATGACCAGTTGGATACTTTCTTGCATTCGTATTTTTCTACCTGGTTGTCATACATGTGGATGGTAGGCAAACAACGCAGGTGCCCCACCGGTATGAATAAAGAGGATTGGCCCTTCATCTTTAAAGCGTTTCTGGCTGATACCGTCAATCAGGCCTGCCATCGCTTTACCGGTATACACCGGGTCCAACAAGATGCCTTCCAGACGTGCCAACAGTTTTACCGCCTCCATGCCTTCTTCATTTGGCGTACCGTAACCCGGCGCAAAATAATCATCCCACAGTAAAATCTCTGCCGCCGCGGTCAGTTCCAGCTCACTGGCAATCGCCTGCTGAAGCGCAACGACTTTTGGTTTTTGGTCAGCAACGCAGCGTGAAACGGTGACACCGATAAGCTCAACGTTTGGCATCAATTGTTCCAGCCCTACCGCCAGCCCGGCGTGCGTTCCTGCGCTGCCCGACGCTACCACGACGGATGACAGTTCTACGGCACCTTCACACTGCTGAGCAATTTCCAGTGCGCTTTCGACATAACCCAATGCGCCCAACGCGTTAGAACCGCCAACCGGGATCACATACGGGCGGAATCCCTGCGCTTCAATCCGCGTCGCCAGTTCCTGAAGCTGCGCATTCGGATCGGTCAGCGCATCACACATTTCAATCTGGGTATTGAACAGATCCAGCAGCAGGCGGTTACCGTTACTGAGGTAATTCTCCGCGGTCGTGCCGATCGGGTTTTCCAACAGCGCCACACAGTGAAGCCCCAGTTTCGCCGCGACCGCCGCCGTCTGACGCACGTGGTTCGACTGAATAGCCCCTGCAGTGATCAGTGTGTCTGCGCCTTCACGCAGTGCGTCCGCCGCCAGAAATTCCAGTTTGCGCAGTTTATTGCCGCCCATCGCCATCGGCGTGACGTCATCGCGTTTAATAAAAATATCGCGACCGAGATAATCAGAGAAACGCGGGAGATATTCGAGCGGCGTTGGCGCGCCAATAAATTCCAGACGGGGAAAGCGCGTTAAGTTATGCAGTGGCATAGAGCCTCCGGTGTTTACTCATCATCTTGTGGGCAGCAAGCAGCCCAAAAGCCTGAGAGTAGAAGTTGTTGTGATGTTCTTTTTATTATGCACGTTCAGGCGCAATGGAATAAAAAAAGGCGCTGTTAAAGGCGCCTTTTTTATCCGGATGATGATTATTTCGTCACATCCGCTCCAAACCATTTTTCGGACAGGGCTTTCAGCGTGCCGTCTTTTTGCATCTCGGCAATAGCTGCATCTACAGCTTTCAGCAGATCTTCATTGCCTTTACGCAACGCCACACCAGATTCCTGGCGGGAGAACGCTTCACCGGTCACGGCCAGGGTGTCTTTAGTTTTCTTCACCAGATCCAACGCGGCCAGACGGTCAACCAGAATGGCATCGATACGGCCTACGCGCAGATCCTGATATTTGGTCGGGTCATCATCATAGGTACGGATATCTACGCCCTGCACGTTCTGGCGCAGCCACTCTTCGTAGTTGGTCCCCAGACCAACACCGACTTTTTTACCTTTCAGGTCCTCGGCGGTCTTAATCACGCCTTCGTTACCTTTCTTCACCAGCGCCTGGATACCAGAAACCGTATACGGGGTAGAGAAATCGTATTTCTTCTTACGTTCGTCAGAAATGGTTACCTGGTTTATCACCACATCGATACGTTTGGAATCTAACGACGCCAGCATACCGTCCCATTTGGTCGGCTTGAGCGAGGCTTTCACACCCAGATGTTTAGCCAGCTCCTCGGCAAATTCCACTTCAAAACCGGTCAGTTTGCCGTCGTCACCCTGGAAACTAAACGGGGGATAAGTCCCTTCCAGCCCCACCAGCAGCGTGCCGCGCTCTTTCACTTTATTTAACAGACCTTCGTCCGCAAATGTTTTTGCGCTCATACCCGCGACAAGTGCAACAGCCATTACACCCATCAGCGCCTGACGTCCCAGAAGTGCTAATTTCATAGTTACCCCGAATATTGTCATTAGTGACTGCTATTTATCCACAAAATCATTCGAGTTGCATCAAGGCGGCAAGCGAGTAAGTCCCCAGGAGCTTACTAAAGTAAGTGACTGGGGCGCCAACGCAGAGACAGCTTGAAGGATAACGTGTGTATGAGCGTAGTGTAGAACGTTCGCCGTAATTCACAAACACGACTCTGTTACACCTTATTCGTTTTTAATATATATCAGAACTGGCTGTCCAGACGGATTTCTGCATATGCCCCATATGCGTATGGGCTTTAAACTGCTCATACTTACGTAGCGCAATGCGGTAGTTATTGGTGCTGGTTTCTGGCAGCCACGGGGCGAGGTTTTCGTCGAGGAACCCTTCCTGCAGCAGGTCGTGAGAAATTTTTTGTTCGGTCAGATGATTGCCAAGACGGCGCAGGCGAACAACATATTCGCGCACCGTACCGTGGCTCATTTCGGTTTGCTCAAACAAAAATTGTTTAAAGCCGATGATGTCAAAGAAGTCGCTTTGCTCTTTGCAATGCAAATCACCGCAGAAACGGCATAACGCCACCCACTCTTTTTTCTCCTGCGCCCATTCAGCATCATCAAGCAACGTGTCCAGGCGGGAGATGGCTATCTTATTCACAATCTGTCCGCGGCGAACCAGCGTGATCCTGTCGAGCAACTTAAAGCAATGGGCGCAATGCGTCTGGCTGTGTTTGAAATCTTTGAGGTAGCGGCTTAGTGGCCGTCTTTTTGATTGCTGCACCGTCATGAGAACTCCTGGTAGTCAATACGTTATGCGGCATTGTTCAGGGGCAAAGATTACCCCTTATAGCTTACCCAGCTTGGTGCGTAGACGTTTGATAGCCTGGCTGTGCAACTGACTGACCCGTGATTCGCCGACTTCCAGAACAGCACCAATCTCTTTCAGATTCAGCTCTTCCTGATAGTACAGCGTCAATACCAGCTTCTCGCGCTCCGGCAATGCGTCAATCGCATCCATCACGCGCTGACGGAGGTTCCCCTCAAGAAGCTGTTGTAACGGGTTTTCTTGCTGATGTTCTTCTGTCACCAGCTCAATACTATCGCCATGCTCTTCCCGCCACTCGTCGTATGAGAAGAGTTGGCTGTTATTGGTATCAAGCAACATCTGACGATACTCTTGTACAGGGATCCCCAGACGCTCCGCCACTTCTGTTTCCGTCGCGTTGCGCCCTAATTCCTGCTCCAGTTGCCCCATCGCCTGTGCCACTTCGCGGGCATTGCGCCGAACGCTACGCGGCACCCAGTCCCGGCTGCGTAGTTCATCCAGCATAGCCCCACGAATACGCTGCACTGCGTAAGTGGTAAATGCCGTTCCTTGCAAAGCGTCATATCGGTCAACTGCATTCAATAACCCGATGCCGCCCGCTTGTAGCAGGTCATCCAGTTCCACGCTCGCCGGCAAGCGCACCTGAAGGCGCAATGCTTCGTGACGCACCAACGGTACATAACGCTGCCACAGCGAGTGTTTATCCATTACACCTTCAGCGGTATACAGTGAATTCACGATAAACAGCCCTGCGTTAAATGAGTTATCGGCATGATTATCCGTTTCTGCAGGGGTTTTAATCGGGTGAATAGTGGGTGAAATGGGGGGTTATTTGGGGGTTACGGGTAAAGCGGAATGTAAAAAACCCCGCCTGAGCGGGGTTTGTGCGATAAGTGTAAATTAACGCAGCAGAGACAGGACGTTCTGCGTGGTCTG
>NZ_JAWPBF010000036.1:0-3406 GCF_033341895.1 Citrobacter sp. HN-141
TCGTCCATGGCGGTGACCTCTGGCGATTAAATACACCATTATCATGCCTTCAGCCACCACAACAAGGGAAGACCCATGCATATACAGTTTTAAGCGAGGGAAAAAACGATGAAGTTCATTCCTGCAGTATCAGAAGCCAGCATAGTAAAAATTCCTTTGTTCACAGAGCGATGCCCTGCGGGTTTTCCGTCACCGGCAGCAAACTATACTGAGTCTGAACTGGATCTGAATGAGTACTGCATTCACCGGCGCCACTCCACCTATTTTGTCAGAGCGATTGGCAACTCAATGACTGATATTGGCCTCTATTCCGGCGATCTGATGGTCGTGGATAAAGCAGAACAGCCGCGGCACGGGGATATTGTTATCGCGGAAATTGAGGGTGAATTTACGGTAAAACGCCTGCTTCTGACGCCGCGGCCAGCCCTGCAGGCGATGAACCCGGACTTCCCTTCCCTGTACCCGGATCCGGAAACTCTGCAAATTTTCGGCGTGGTGACGGCCTTCATTCATAAAACCCGGAGGGCAGACTGATGTTCGCCCTGGCAGACGTCAACTCCTTCTACGCCAGTTGCGAGAAGGTTTTCAGGCCGGATTTGCGCGGCAAACCTGTCGTCGTTCTCAGTAACAACGATGGCTGCGTTATTGCCCGGAGTGCTGAAGCCAAACGGCTGGGTATAAAGATGGGAACCCCCTGGTTCCAGCTCAAAGAGGCGCAGTTTCCTGAAAAACTGTACGTTTTTTCCAGCAACTACGAGCTCTACGCGAGCCTGAGTAACCGTGTGGTCGCCCTGCTGGAAGAGCTGTCGCCCCGCGTCGAACAATACTCAATTGACGAATGTTTCCTGGATGCCCGGGGAATTAGCCACTGTATGGATCTGGAGGATTTTGGCAGGCAGCTGCGTGGGCATGTTCTCAGTGGAACCGGACTGACGATCGGTGTCGGCTTCGGCGCCACAAAAACACTGGCCAAATCGGCGCAGTGGGCGTCAAAGGAATGGCCACAATTCAGTGGGGTGCTGGCGCTGTCGCCCGAAAATCCACGCAGAACGGCAAAATTACTCAGCCTGCAGCCGGTGGAAGAAATCTGGGGCGTGGGGAACCGGATAGCGAAAAAGCTGCACGTTATGGGGATCACCACCGCCCTGCAGCTGTCGCTGACGAACCCTACATTTATCCGGAAAAACTTCAACGTAGTGCTGGAGCGCACGGTACGTGAGCTGAACGGCGAGAGTTGCATTTCGCTGGAGGAAGCGCCGCCGCCGAAACAGCAGATTGTCTGCAGTCGCAGCTTCGGGCAGCGGATCACCACCTACGGAGAAATGCGCCAGGCCGTCTGCCAGTATGCCGAGCGCGCGGCGGAAAAGTTGCGCGGTGAGCGACAGTACTGCCGGCATATCAGCACCTTCATCAAGACATCCCCTTTTGCGGTTAATGAGCCGTATTACGGTAACGTGGCCACGGAAAAACTGAACACCCCTACCCGTGACACCCGGGACATTATCGCGGCAGCGGTCAGGTCTCTGGACAGGATATGGCTCGATGGCCACCGCTACGCAAAAGCGGGGATAATGCTCAATGATTTCAGTCCGAACGGCGTCGCGCAGCTGAATCTGTTCGATGACGTGCAGCCACGGCCGCACAGCGATGCGCTGATGAAGGTACTCGACGGCATTAATCATTCCGGACTCGGGAAAGTCTGGTTTGCCGGACGGGGTATTGCGCCGGACTGGCAGATGAAACGGGAGATGCTGTCACCGGCATATACCACACGCTGGAAGGAGCTGCCGGTTGCCCGTTTCTGACCGTTGAAATGACAGAAGGGACTTGCCGCCAGAGCTTACTTTACCGATCATACAGGTGACTTGTCTCAGGGGGGAACCATGACAAATATCATTCTGTGTGATGTGACTGCCAGCGTCAGCGAACTTAAAAACGATCCGGTGGCCACCGCCAGTGCCCGCGGCGGCTACCCGGTCGAGATAATTGACCGTAACCGCCCTGTTTTTTATTGTGTGCCCGCGGCTTTGTATGAACAAATGCTCGATGAGCTGGACGAAAAAGACCTGGTGCAAACGATAACAGAACGTCAAAACCAGCCGCTGCGTGAAGTGGATCTCAATCAGTATCTGTGATGTGCTCCGGTGCGAGGAGCAAGGAATGTATTAAGCCAATGTTAAGGAACAATATGGGTAGCAAAATCGCAGGTGTGGTTTTCTTATACTTCGCTGTCTGGGGAATGGCTTCAGTGATTGAATTGCAGTACTGGCGTAACGCTGATACCTATCCTGTCTGGCTGACAAAACATCTCCGGATCTCTCCTGAAAATAACGACAAGAGCCTGATAAGGATAGAAATGGAAACCTTTGACAAGGTATGTGGTGATAAAAGGGGCCTCCTTGCCGTCACCCAAAAACAAAACGGTATGTTTATGCGCTGTGATGATTCCCCCGGTTTTTTTTCATGGTTCAGCGGCGTTTACAAAGTCAATTAATCAGATAACGTGTTGCACTTTCAATATGTTACCCACATGGTTATCCCCCGTTACTGTGGGTAATCAATATATTGTGTCTCTGGCAGCTGCTTTTCCTACCATATGTTGTCCCTGCCCGTTCTATTTTGTGATCGGACAGTGTGAAAAACGACATCACAGTGGAGACGCTGCTGACGGGATGATGTTCATCCAGGGTCGTAAGATCGGCCGGTACTGGTTACCCGCCGGACGAAGGGCCGGCCAACGCGCAGCGTCGGTAGCTGGCTTTAAAAATGCTGGCGGAAATTTAAAGATGAAGCCGCATACTCTGCGAAATTTTGCAAATTTCACTCAACATGCTTCGTTCAGATCCCAACAGAGCTTTCACCATCGCCTGTAACAGCCGTCCTGCTGCGTGATTACTCCGCTCAACGGGTTGCTGGCGACAAGCCAATACCTGTTCGTGACAGGCATTGATTGAACCGTTGTCCCTAACTAATAATGTGCCGACGATGCAGGTGGGACCGTGGTCCCAGGCAGATAACCTGACCGGCGATACAGGTGGCACCGTGGTCCCAGACAGATAACCTGACCGGCGATACAGGTGGGACCGTGGTCCCAGGCAGATAAGCTGACCGACGAAGCAGGTGGGACCGTGGTCCCAGGCAGATAAGCTGACAGACGATGCAGGTGGGACCGTGGTCCCAGGCAGATAACCTGACCGGCGATACAGGTGGGACCGTGGTCCCAGGCAGATAAGCTGACCGGCGATGCAGGTGGGACCGTGGTCCCAGGCAGATAACCTGACCGGCGATACAGGTGGGACCGTGGTCCCAGGCAGATAAGCTGACCGACGACGCAGGTGGGACCGTGGTCCCAGGCAGATAACCTGACCGGCGATACAGGTGGGACCGTGGTCCCAGGCAGATAAGC
>NZ_JAWPBF010000036.1:3503-12499 GCF_033341895.1 Citrobacter sp. HN-141
GGTGGGACCGTGGTCCCAGGCAGATAACCTGACCGGCGATACAGGTGGGACCGTGGTCCCAGGCAGATAAGCTGACCGACGACGCAGGTGGGACCGTGGTCCCAGGGAGATAACCTGAGCGGCGATACAGGTGGGACCGTGGTCCCAGAGAGAATATTCAGGCCAGTTATGTTTTCTGGCCTGTGAGAAAGGAAATGAAGTAAAGGGAGATCACCGTAGACTAAAGCGTGTCCGCATCAGACTCCTGGTTTCTCAAGCTCCTTAAGAATGGCTTCTATTTTCTCTATACACTCCGCAGGAATGCGGGACCTATCCAGGTTAAGCACCATTTTATCGCCCTTATACAATGCTGTTGCCCCTGGAGCAAACTGATGACGTGAGCTCAGATTAACTCTTGATGCGGGAGATTGTTTCAGTACGGATGTTAAAAGACTAATGACCTCTTCAGCTTCAAAGATTAGTCCCGCTTTCTTCTGATCGTGGAGAGTCTCAGCCTGCTGCTTCAGTAATTCTTCTTTATCTGCAAAAGCCTTCTGAAGGGCTTCACCTGACCGGGCAGACAGTTCTCCAGGATGTGCAAACAGGGCAACAACGGATTTAGGCAATTTGGCCGTATTGATACAGCGGGTAATGATCTTACGAGAGATGTTTTCCGCATCGGCAAGCGCAGAAATATTTCCTGCAAACTCATTCTGCAGCCGGCTTGTATAACGCAGGCCACGTTCATAAGCACTCGTCGGCCGATAATCGTTACCCAGTCGGGACAATGCAGCCATCTGCTCATCGTCCAGTTCACCAACCAGAACGCGATAATCACTTTCCGTCAGGATTGCGGCTTTACGGCGACGGCTGCCGTCGGCAATTTCTATGACATCAGAAACCCGGCGGCCGAAAGCTGGAGTCTGCTGACCGGTCAGTAAAAATGAAGGAATGAGATCATCCAGAGCATCTTCGGTAAGTAGTTCCTGATCGCGCTCATTGCCTGACCATACGCGTGAAGCGCTCTCAACAGAGTCTCCCCGGAGCACCTCAAGGGTAAATTTCACTTCCCGTCCACATACCGGAAGAGAGATTGCATTACCGCGGGCCATAGCACCCACGCGCGCAATTAATGAATCCACCATCGGCGCGGCCGGCGCCGGTGATGAAGTATCTTCAGTCGATTGACTATGTGTGGTATGTCTTGGAATGACAGGAGCACGCTTCATTATCTAATCTCCCAGCGTGGTTTAATCAGACGATCAAAAATCTCATTGCAAACAGGCTCCCAGATAGAGAGGGCATTACGCCAGGCACCGGTTGAAGAACGTTGATCAATAGCCTGTTCAAAAACGGTTCTCATACGGATCTGACCTTTACCGACTTCATCCGTTTCGCGCACAACATTTTTAAGGACCATGCTTCCCCAGGCATCCCGAATTTGTTCTTCCATCCACGGGGACTGTGAGCCATTATTATTACTGTATTTGGTAAGCAGAATACGGACATCTGGCTCGAAGCCTTTAAGATCCACGTTCTTAAGCAGGTCACGAAGCATATCGAAAAACTGCAGTGCGGAGGTGTAGTCGAACAGCTCTGCCGGAGTAGGGACAATCAGAACATCAGCAGCGCATACAACATTTATCGTACCGATACCAAGGTTGGGTGCACTGTCGATAACTATCACGTCATAATCATGAGCGACAGTTTCAATGGCCAGACGGAGCATCAGGTGCGGGTCAGCAGGTAATTTGCCTTCGTCAAATTTCCCCATCAGCTCGGTTTCAATGCGGTGCAGTGCCAGACAGGACGGGATGATATCAAGGCCAGGCCAGCAGGTGGGCTTTATAGCGTAGCTGGCGTCATCCTTTTCCCCAAGATAAAAGGGCAGGAGAGTGTCCTCAGCATGAATATGAAGATCGGGCACCCATCCGTGATACATAGAAGCAGTTCCCTGTGGGTCATTGCCTTCAACAAGCAGAACACGGAGTCCTTTCAGAGCAAGATCCTGAGCCAGGTGAACGGATACTGAGGTTTTGTAAACACCACCTTTGTGAGCTGCAACGCCAATCACCGGCGGAAACGCATCTTCAGCACGGCGCAGTCGTGTACCAAATACATCCCGCATGTGATTGATTTGTTCGATGGTATAACCAACGCGTTGCTCAACTCTCCCACGGGTTTCCATATCAGGGTGCGGCAGCCGGCCAGCTTTCTCGGCATCCCTGATAGCCTGAGATGACACGCCAACTAAATCTGCCGCTTCACCAATCCTCCAGCGCCGGGTTATTTTCCGGGCTTCCGGACTGTCATCATTAAACTGTGCAATGGCGATTGCTTTCGTCATTTCATGACCAGCACTTATGCACTGGTTGAGTGTATCCATGAGTCCCATACTGAACATCCTTTAATCATCACTTTGCATTATTTTATTAAATCTTGGAATTTATTGCAAAGCAACAATAAAATCGCAAAGCACACGAAAAAGTGCAAAGTGAACCACATTGGGTAATGAAAGAACGCAGGGGATTACAAAAGAGTACATACCGCAGTCAATATTAATCACTGCCGCTCGCCGCAGTAAGCGATCTCACACAGTGAGAAAGCGGCGAGGAAGCGGAAAATCACAGAACTCACAGATTGCACGTACGTCGGGTTGCTAAAGATGACTCGGGATCAGCCAGTTATAATGAAATTGACTGCGGTATGTAATATATTGACTATGGTATGATGCTTACCGCATCTGTAGGAAAGACGACTCAGCATACCGCAGTCAATGTTTCATTGTTGTACCTGTAGATCTCAATCTTCCAGAGCGTATTCAGGAAAATCAGGCCAGGGGTCTGGATATCTGGTGTGGCGCTTCCGGCCTTGTATCTGGGTTATTCATGGTCTCGATCCAATAATTGATCCCAAGGAGATCATAGTGAGATCCAAAAGAGATCCCCGGATCGCTCCAGCATGCGCTGTAACTGGCTTTAACGTCTGTCTGGATCGACTGCGGAATGTAAAATGTTGACTGTTATATGCATAATCTAATACTGTGATATGCAACGGTATTTACTGAGGTATGTATATCCGTTGACTGCGATACGTATTACTACATCCTTTTGTGGATAACCGTTGAGGATCAAGATGACGAGCGAAAATAATAGCTTACTTCTGAACCTTCAGGAAGTTGATAAGACAACCGGTGAAGTTGTTAAGCTGGATGTCAACAGCACCAGTACCGTGCAGCCAGTAGCGCTCATGAGACTCGGTCTCTTCGTCCCAACTCTGAAATCAACAGGGAAGAGCAAGGCGAACCGGAAAAACGTTACAGACGCGACTGAGGAGCTTGTACAGCTGGCCATTGCCAAAAGCGAAGGATACACTGACGTTAAGATCACCGGTTCGCGTCTTGATATGGACACGGATTTTAAAGTCTGGCTGGGGATAATTCGCTCCATGTCGGAGTATGGGGTAAAAAGTGACACCCTGGAACTGTCGTTCGTCGAATTCGTTAAGATGTGCGGATTTGACTCCCGTCGTTCAAACAAAAAAATGCGCGATCGCATCAGTAATTCCCTGTTTAAACTCGCCTCGGTTACGCTGAAGTTCCAGAGCGAGACCAAAGGATGGACCACCCATCTGGTGCAGTCAGCCTATTATGACATCAACGAGGATATCGTTGAGATCAAGGCTGAACCTAAGCTGTTTGAGCTTTACCACATGGACAGAAGGGTACTGCTGCGGCTGAAAGCCATTGACGCCCTGCAGCGCAAGGAATCAGCCCAGGCGCTTTATACCTACATCGAAAGTCTTCCCCAGAATCCTGCACCTATTTCCATGAAACGGATGCGTGACCGGCTGAATCTCACCTCAAATGTCTATACACAGAACCACACGGTGCGTAAGGCGATGGAGCAGCTGCGTGATATTGGTTATCTGGATTACACCGAGTTTAAACGTGGCCGAGCCACCTATTTCAGCGTGCATTATCGCAACCCCAAACTCATCAGTAGTCCTGTGAAGGTTCCGCGCAAAGAGGAAGAAGAGAAGGCGCCAGAGCAAAATTATGACGAAGTCATTAAGGCGCTGAAGGCTGCTGGCATCGATCCTCTTAAACTGGCTGAAGCCCTCTCAGCGATGAAGCCAGAAAATTGACTGCGATATGCATATCATGACTGCCGTATGCCGCTAAGGACATTCCATTGACTGTGATATGCATCACGCATACCGCAGTCAATATTTATTCTCTATCATGTCTGCCCGGATCGAACAATATTGACTGTCATATGTGATTTCGGGTCATGATACGCAGATATTGACTACGGAATGCGGGTTTAATGGGGGTAATCCCTGGTCTGTTCACCATTCCATGGGGGATAACATGCCACAGTCAATTTTTCAGTAACGCTCTATATCCCTTACGAAAATCTCAATCGGGTGCTGAGACGGTCATGTTACCTGACGGTATCCGTTCCCCTGTGTACTGCAGGTTTAGCCCGGCAGGATGAGACTGCAGCTGTCTGTATAACCCGGCGCCAGCTTCACACTGTTAAATGCGATCAGGAAACGGGAGCCGAATGGCAGAAAGGTGTTGGCTAGGGAAGGTGCGAATAAGCAGGTTATTTCTTCCCAAGCTGACTCGCTGATTAAAATTTCGCGGATCTGGGCCGATTTTTTTCCCGCAAACACATCGAATCAGCCTATTTAGGGGTCAGTTTGGAGATCGGAAATTTTTGTACGTTAAGCACATTATTTAACCAATTCGGATACGTAAGTGATTGATTTATCGTCATTGGCTATCGCTTTTAGGTTGTCGCTCTTGCTGTATCGCATTTAGGTTATCCGATTAAGACAAAATCCCCTGAAAACGCTGTATAGCGCGGGAGTACACCCTATTGCTACAGGTAAGCCTGTTCAAAAAACAGGCTTACCGTACAATAATTCTCTATATCCAAACTGACCCCAAGAAGGACACCTTCAGCGCGGCCGTGGTCGGTTCGCCGGTAAAGTAGGCTTTACCCTCGCTCTCATTCCACTTGTTCTTCACAGGGTCGTAGCCGCGGTTAAGCACGCTGATGCCGCCGTCGCTGCGCTTGCCGTAGGTGGCGGTAACCTGCTCTAGGCCGCGTTCAAAGCGGTTTTCCAGGCGAGCGACTTCGTACCATTTGCCAAGATAGCGGCTGGCGTCAAAACCGGAAATGGGCTGCACGCCCTTCGGTGGGGTAGGGGATTTACAGGCTACCAGCGTCAGGGCAATGGCAACACCGGTCACAACAGGCCATAGCTTCATGAGAATTCCTTTCATTTGCACGGTTGGAAATTAAGTGTAGTGCACCGCGGCGGCGCTTCATCCCATCCGCGAAAATTCGTAGTATATTGAGAGTATTCCTCAACTCTGGACACGGACATGGCTTACTCCATCGGCGAATTCGCCAGACTCAGCGGGATCACCGCCACCACGCTGCGGGCCTGGCAGCGGCGCTACGGCTTACTCAAGCCTCAGCGCACGGAGGGCGGCCACCGCCAGTACAGCGATGAGGACGTCCAGCAGGCGCTAAAAATCCTCGACTGGGTAAAAAAAGGCGTCCCGATTGGCCAGGTCAAACCGCTGCTGGAGCGCCCTACGTCGCGCCTGACCAACAACTGGCTCACGCTGCAGCAGAGCATGTTACAGCGCCTGCAGGACGGCAAAATCGAGTCCCTGCGTCAGATGATTTACGACGCAGGACGCGAGTACCCAAGACCAGAACTGGTCGCGAACGTGCTGCGTCCGCTGCGCAGTCAGGTGTCGGCAAACGTCGCCGCCGCCATGACCCTGCGGGAGATCCTCGACGGCATCATCATCGCCTACACCTCGTTTTGCTTGGAAGGCGATAAAAAAGCGCCGGGCGACAACATCCTGCTCAGCGGCTGGAACCTGAATGACCCGTGCGAAGTCTGGCTCGAAGCCTTAACCCGCACCGGGCAAGGCCACCGTATCGATATTTTACCCACGCCGCCCGCCACGCTGGCCCCGGAGATTTTCCCGGACCGCCACTGGCTTCTGGTCACGCGCGGTAAACTCACCGCCGCGCGCAAAAAGCAGATCGAGCAGTGGCAGCAGCAGGTATCGCTTGAAGTGATTATCCTCTAATCATTTTCTCCTGCGGGAATCTTCACGAAAAGTTGAATATTTTCCCGCGCCACAAATGCTAACGTGTTCCTGTGACCGACAACCCCACAGGAAAACACAATGAAAAAAACTGCCTCTCTGCTGATGCTGACCACCCTGGCCTTTGCCCCTGCCGCCTTTAGCGCCCCTGCCGGCACGCTGAGCGTACACATTCTTGACCAGCAAACCGGGATGCCGCCATCGTACGTTACCGTCACGCTGGAAAAACAGCAGCAGGACAAATGGACCCCAATTGCCAGCGGCAAAACTGACCATGACGGCCGCATCAAATCGCTTTATCCGGAGGATCAGGATATGCAGCCCGGCGTCTATAAAGTGGCCTTTAAAACCGCAGATTACTTCCACGGGAAGAAGCTGGACTCCTTCTTCCCGGAGATCCCGGTGCTGTTCACCGTAACCCGGACCAACGAAAAGCTGCACATCCCTCTCCTGCTGAGCCAATACGGTTATTCAACTTACAAGGGCAGTTAAGAAACGTTGATTTTAAAGGCAAATAAAAAATAATTCCGCTAATACTTGGACAAATTAGTTATGTTGTGTAAGTTTTAAAGAGAAGAACGGGAGGACCACACCATGACAACAAAACCTGTGCTCGGTATTAGCGGATGTTTGACCGGGTCTGCCGTTCGCTTCGACGGCGGACACAAGCGTATGGGCTTTGTCATGGATGAACTGGCCCAGTGGGTGAGTTTCAGGCCCGTCTGCCCGGAAATGGCGATTGGCCTGCCGACGCCACGCCCGGCCATACGCCTGACGCTGACGGACAGCGGCGAAACGCAGCTCCGCTTCAGCAAGCCGCCCCATGATGATATAACGCAGAAAATGGCCGACTTTACGGCGGACTATCTGCCAAAAATCGGCGATCTGTCGGGATTTATCGTCTGCGCGAAATCGCCAAGCTGCGGCATGGAACGCGTGCGGCTATATGATGAAAACGGCAACCGGGGCCGCAAGGAGGGTGTCGGGCTGTTCACCGCCGCCCTGCTTGAAACCTACCCGTGGCTGCCCGTGGAGGAAGACGGTCGGCTGCACGCCCCGGTGCTGCGGGAAAACTTTATCGAGCGGGTATTTGCCCTGCACGAGCTGAACACGCTGCGCGCTAAAGGCCTGACGCGCCGCGCGCTGCTGGATTTCCACAGCCGCTATAAATTGCAGCTTCTGGCGCACCATCAGGCGGGCTACCGCGAGATTGGCCCGTTCGTTGCGTCGCTGCATGAATGGGAAGATCTGGACGCGTTCTTCGTGGCGTACCGCGAAAAGCTGATGACCATCCTGAAAAAGCCCGCCTCGCGGAAAAACCATACCAACGTGCTAATGCATATCCAGGGCTATTTCCGTAACCAGCTGAACAGCCGCCAGCGCGTCGAGCTGCGCGATGTGATCCTGCACTATCGCGACGGGCTGCTACCCATCCTCGCGCCGTTGACGCTACTGAAACACTACATGGCCGAATACCCTGACCGGTATCTGATGACGCAAAACTACTTTGATCCCTATCCTGATGATTTGGGTCTGCGTCTGGCAGTAACCTGACGATAAAAATGCGAAGGCCCGTTTGACCCACAGAGGCCCAAAGCAGTACCCCGTTTAGACGACACCCTCACTGTCGTCTCTTTTTTGCATTCCACACAAAAGACTGTAATTATGTACAGGATTGTAACGCAAAAAGGGACTGCCTGTGATCACCACCCTGCACATTCAAAACTACCGCTCGATTCGCGAAATGTCGCTGGAGCTGGAACAGCTCAACATCGTCTTTGGCCCAAACGGCACCGGAAAATCCAATATCTACAAGGCGATCCACCTGATGCACAGCGCCGCACAGGGGCAGTTTTCGCAGGCACTGGCGAACGAGGGTGGGATTTTAAAAGTGTTCTGGGCAGGCAAAACCCGCAGCGACCAGCTGCGGCGGATGAATTTGGCCGTTGAAACCGAAACCTACGAATACGAGCTGCAGGTAGGCTTTGTCGAAAAACTGCCTTACCCCTCACAGTTTCAACTCGATCCGGTGATCAAAGAAGAGTCCATCTGGCTGAGTGGTCAATACCGCCGCCCGTCGTCACAGCTGATGAAGCGTAAAAATCAGGCCGTATTTCTGAACAACGTGCATCACGAGAAAGTCACCCACAGCGGCACGCTGTATGAGAACGAATCGGTGTTCGGCCAGCTTGGCGAGCCGCATCTTTACCCGGAAGTGTCGCAGATGCGCGAGTCGCTGCGTAACTGGCGCTTTTATCAGGAGTTTTCTGTATCAATCGGCTCGGCCATGCGCGCGCCTCAGGTCGGTTTCCGCTCCCCAGTGCTGGCCAGCGACGGCGCAAACCTGGCGGCGGCGTTTCAGACCATCGTGGAAATTGGCGACGAGCTGCTGCTGATGCGCATCCTCGACCAGGCCTTCCCCGGCTGCGTGTTTTACAGCGACAACACCGGCGGACGCTTCCGGATGATGATGCAGCGTGAAGGGCTAAGCAGACCGCTGGAGCCGGCGGAATTCTCCGACGGCACTCTGCGTTTTCTGTGCCTGGCGGTGGCGCTATTAAGCCCGCGTCCACCGGCCTTTATCGCCCTCAACGAACCGGAAAACAGCCTGCATCCGCAGATGCTGCCCGCGCTGGCGAGCTTAATCGCCGAGGCCAGCCGCTACTCGCAAATTTGGCTGACCAGCCACTCGCCGGAACTGGCGAATTTAATTGAGAAACAGAGATCGTTTTCGCTGTATCAGCTGTCGATGGTGGAAGGAGAAACGAAGGTGGAGAGGCTGGGGTAGTCTCCCAGAGGGCACTGTTGCAAAGTTAGCGATGAGGCAGCCTTTTGTCTTATTCAAAGGCCTTACATTTCAAAAACTCTGCTTACC
>NZ_JAWPBF010000037.1:0-10617 GCF_033341895.1 Citrobacter sp. HN-141
TCGGTGGAGCTGCATGACAAAGTCATCGGGCATTATCTGAACATAAAACACTATCAATAAGTTGGAGTCATTACCGACCGCTTCAATAAACTGTCTGATGTTATGTATTCATCAGTATGCAAATATCATACCAGGTTATGGTTCAGATAGCCACGTTGCTTAATTGTTGTGCAGTGTAACAAATGTGAGGTATGTGTAGGTAATCGTTATTTTTGGGACTTAATGCACCGGTATTCTGGGCTTCAAATTCATCGGGATAATGGCAATTTGATAAAAAAAGACCATTCCTCACGGGGGAAAAATGGTCGAATAATAGTATCCTGGTTCTGTGTACGTCAGGGTCCCAGTAGTATAGCGTCTATTGTCATGAACAAAACGACAAATAAGGGGGTTAATATGCCTCATTTTTGTTAAGGAATTGTCTATATGAACTGTTACTCAGTTTCTGTCCGTGAAATGGTCAGTATCAGGTATCAGACAATCATATCCTTTTATCTCACTGAGATTCCAGGCCGGACTTGATATCATCTAAACCTTTTCGGATTTCCACGTATTGGAAAATATAAGCCTTTCAAGAATTATACTGGTCTGATAAGCAACCGATTGGAATCCGATATAAGAGTATCCAGCAAAGAATTGACGCCCTCGACACTGTAGATGCCTTTGAGGAGGTTTCTTGGATGAATCTGTCCTGAAGTGTCTGATTTTATCGCTCTATGTGATTGTTCGACTGTAGTGGCACAGTAAATTTGGCCACCTGAATCGCCACGGGTTTAACAGACACCTCGGAGTCATTTAAGATGACTTAAAGAGAGGTGCCCATGAGCGGTAAACGTTATCCCGAAGAGTTTAAAATTGAAGCAGTCAAACAGGTTATTGATCGCGGTCATTCTGTTTCCAGCGTTGCAACACGTCTCGATATCACCACCCACAGCCTTTACGCCTGGATAAAGAAGTACGGTCCGGACTCATCCACTAATAAAGAACAGTCAGATGCTCAGGCCGAGATCCGCCGACTCCAGAAGGAGTTGAAGCGGGTTACTGACGAACGAGACATATTAAAAAAAGCCGCGGCGTACTTCGCAAAGCTGTCCGACTGAGGTACGCCTTTATTCGTGACAACTCCCGTTGCTGGCCTGTTCGTCTGCTCTGCAGGGTGCTGGATGTTCATCCCAGTGGCTTTTACGCCTGGTTTAAGCAACCGTATTCTCAGCGCCACCAGGTAGATCTGAGACTGACGGGACAGATCAAACAGTTCTGGCTGGAGTCCGGTTGCGTTTATGGTTATCGCAAGATCCATCTGGACTTGCGGGATAGCGGTCAACAGTGCGGAGTGAACAGAGTCTGGCGACTGATGAATCGTGCCGGGATAAAGGCTCAGGTCGGGTACCGGAGCCCGCGGGCACGCAAAGGCGAGGGCAGTATCGTATCGCCCAACAGGCTCCAGCGACAGTTCAATCCGGATGCTCCGGATAAGCGTTGGGTAACGGACATAACCTACATCAGGACCTACGAAGGCTGGCTGTATCTTGCTGTGGTTGTTGATCTGTTCTCACGCAAAATTATCGGCTGGTCAATGCAATCCCGGATGACAAAGGACATTGTCCTGAACGCACTGCTGATGGCTGTATGGCGGCGTAATCCCCAAAAACAGGTGCTGGTTCATTCGGACCAGGGCAGTCAGTACACAAGCCATGAGTGGCAGTCGTTCCTGAAATCACACGGCCTGGAGGGGAGCATGAGCCGTCGCGGTAACTGTCACGATAATGCGGTTGCAGAAAGCTTTTTCCAGTTGCTGAAACGCGAACGGATAAAGAAAAAGATCTACGGAACGCGGGAAGAAGCCCGCAGCGATATTTTTGATTACATCGAAATGTTTTATAACAGTAAGCGTCGGCATGGTTCGAGCAATCAGATGTCACCGACAGAATATGAAAACCAGTATTATCAACGGCTCGGAAGTGTCTAGATTATCCGTGGCGATTCACTATTATTGAAAATTCAAATCAACTTTCATTTCTTTAATAAATACACTTTTTTTCTACGTAAACATATTTAATGTTATCAAATTTCCTACATATTTACAATTTATAAAGCAAAGAGTTTTGTTACAATTTAAATGATGTTCTTCATACTGATAAATTAGCGATATTCGCAGCCAATGATATTTTTATAAATTATTTAATCAGGAATAAATTAATTATTCAAAATGATTCCTGTTAAATAGTTACACATATGATAACTATAGAGTAAAGTAATATAAAGAAATGCCGATACTCTAACATTAGAGTCGGTGGGCTGGTAAATGAAACTGGCCGGAAACAATAGCTGGTTTCTGCGGTACACTGTTTTCAGGAGGCGCTGGATGATTATGCTTAAGATAAAAAAATGGATTTATTTTGAAAAAAAGAAATATAATCCTGTGATTTTGATATTTTCTTTACTTTTATCTGGTTTGTTTTTCTTCATATCCTTAGAAGGGATCGCATACCTGATTTTTCGGGACAGAATTAAGGATTATACTTCTGATGTTCTTAACCGTGCTGAGTCTCTCATGCTTCAGGTTGATACTGTTAACGCGGCAGCAAGATCAAGCTCGGATGTGAGCAGTTGGCCCTGTTCCTATGAGAATCTTCAGCATCTCAGAGGTGTTGTTTGGCCTTATTCTCTGATTAAAGATGTAGGCTACACGTCGAAAATCGGGTTAACCTGTAGCGCTATTTGGGGGGGTATGCGCCTCCCATTATCTCTTGATCATTTTGAGAAAAAAATCCAATCAAAGGAAGGCATATGGTTGTTTGGTGTTGCATTAAAAAATGGTATTTCTGCCGATGCATATATCTCCAAAGAAATAGCAGTTATTGTCTCACCATTTTCATTTAAGCGATTTGAAACTGATCTGCATACAAAAAATTTCAGTGCAGTAGTGGGAAATAGAAAACATAATGAACACTTCTTTAAAATTGGACCTGACTCTGCGCTTCTGGATAAACATGCCAACCTCCCTATGAGATTTATTCAGTCCGAAGCGTGCAGTCACCATTATGATCTCTGCATTGCCGGGGGAGGATACTTTTTGAATGTATTATTTGAACACTGGAGTATAACTGTATTATTAGTAATAGTATCCCTAATATCAGGCTTGATGATCTATATCATCATTATGGATAAACGTGAAATTAATGACTCCCTTTCGGTAAGATTTACAAAAGCGCTAAAAGATAGAAGATTATCAGTGGCCTACCAACCTATTTACAAGATTAATAACGATACCATCTGCGGATTCGAATCTTTACTTAGGTGGAAGGATGAAAGACTTGGAAATATTGGTCCTGATGTGTTTATACCTCTTTCAGAAAAAGAGGGGTTACAGGGAGAAGTTACATTATACGTAGTTACACATGCAATAAATGATTTTATTCAGATTGCCAAACAAAACAAATTATTTCTAAGTATAAATATTAACGCGTGTGATCTTGATTCGGTTAAATTTAAGGAAACACTTACTTCACTAATTTCAAAATACAATATTCCCTTTGGGACGATTATTCTTGAAATAACGGAGCGTCAAGGCGGAGATTTTGAAGAAATGAAAGAATATATCGATTTTTATAAAAAACATGGCGTCAGGTTTGCTATTGATGATTTTGGAATGGGGTATTCCAATTTAAATTTAATCACCGCTCTTGACGTTGATGAAATTAAAATAGACAAATCACTGACGGATGCTATCGGCACAGAATCGCTGAGTTACAATCTGCTTCCCGGTTTATATGAAATGTTCCGGAATATTTCTGATAAAATTGTGTTTGAAGGGGTGGAAACGCAGGAGCAGGTGAATTATCTGAAGAAGTTCTGGCCACAGAGTAGTGCTCAGGGGTGGTATTATTCCCGGGCACTGACACTTGCAGAAGCGACAGAACTTATATGCCGACATAATACAAAATAATTTGAACAGAATTTTGTCTCTGCTGCCAGATGCTCCTGGCAGTCAGAAGATCAGGGGAGATAAAAATCACTGAGGTGTCTTATCTGTCTTCCGCGCTCATCAAAATTTTCCTTCCTGAGCCAGGCTATCAATGCATCATTTATCCCGGGCCAGTCACCGGAAGTTACAGAAAAAACGGAAATATCTTCGGAATAACCTTTTGTGATTTTTTTGTCTCTCAATATACCTTCATGAGTAAAACCCAGCCTGTTCGCTGATTTGATGGCATCCTCATTATAAATGTTTGTTCTCCATTCGCATCGTCTGTAGCCAAGTTTATTAAAAAAGAGAGACAGAACAAGGTAGATACTTTCAGTGCTTACTCTTGTTCTTTTCATTTGCGGAGTCCAGTTGACATTAGCAAGTTCAAAAACACCATTATCACAGTCAATATTATCTACAG
Organism: Citrobacter sp. HN-141; assembly: GCF_033341895.1. NCBI lineage: Bacteria > Pseudomonadati > Pseudomonadota > Gammaproteobacteria > Enterobacterales > Enterobacteriaceae > Citrobacter > Citrobacter sp. HN-141. Next base: position 4,392 of record NZ_JAWPBF010000037.1, read on the forward strand.
AGAATATCCCCTTGACGAGGTTGTCATTTTTATCTGTCACTGCAAGATGAATAGAATGGCTGCATTCACTTAGTTTTTTAAAATAGTCGATGCATTGTAGTATAGATTGTGGTTTATTGTGACTGAGGTAGGTCCAGTCCCTGTCATCATCAATACTATACCATTCATGAAAAAGAGTTTCTGCATCATCTGTCCTTAATGGTCTGATCTGACACCATAACCCATTCAGTTCTATACTTTCCGGTTTTTCCCGTCTGGACCAGTTTCTGGTTTCACGACCAGTTTTCTGTCCGAACCTGTTGACAGAACCCATAATGACCTCCTGAAGGCTGTATAATGTATCGAATATAGCTTAGCACAAAGAAACACACCATATTTAGCTTCGCTAAAAGTTTATTTATTTAATGGCAGGCGCGGCAACGAAGGTAAAAGAGTCCCTGCTGCTTAATACAGATGGTGTAATTTCTTCTAAGTTATACTGATTTACATTAAATCAATATGACAGATGGTTGTATATGGCGCCGTGCGAAGGTTTTCAGCTCCATTTTTTTAAACCCTTGACGTTCACTCAAGGCAGGCAGAAGGAAATACTGAAAAATCTTCAGCCGCAGCATTCCTTCCTCAAAAAAAAGCCCGCGCGGGGCGGGCAAATTTTATAATACTTCATTTTTACTGTTTTACAGGCTATTCGGGCTAACGATAACGCTGTATGACTCGACCGTCAACTTCTGACAGCATCATATTGATGATTTTTTTTTACGATACATCTCTCTGTCGGCCTGTTTCATCATAAGTGAAACAGAGTTTAGTTTGTATTTATCAAAGACAGCCACTCCGCCAGAGAAATCAAGTCTGTAGTCTGTATGCTTTAAATTATATTTTTTTACGGATTCGTTCATCTGCGTTATAAACGTCTCACCTTCCGTTTCCGATGCTTCCGGGATGAGCACGGCAAACTCATCCCCCCCCATCCTTGCAATGAAACCATTTTCACTTACTGTGTTCTGCAGTATTTCAGAAAAATCCTTCAGGGCTCTGTTGCCTTCCGCATGCCCGTAGGTGTCGTTGATTAGCTTGAAATCATTAAGGTCTATGATGATCAGGCAAAATGTATTGTTATTCCTGAGCGATTTTCGCTGTATTTCGTCCGCTATCAGTGTGAAAGAACGTCTGTTACAGAGCCCGGTCAAGGCATCAGTCGTTGCCTGGTTGATTATCCGGAATTCGTCTTCAACAATAAAAGCAAGATCCTGCAGTAAGGAAAACTCATCAGCTGTAAATTCACGGGGTTTAGTATCAAGGATACAGATTGTTCCGGCAATTTCGCCGTCCGGCAGGTGTACGGGATAGCCTGCGTAAAAGCGGATATTGGGTTCATTAAGCACCAGACGATTATGAGAAAATGCTGGCTCACTGAGCGTATCGTTGACAACAAGCGGACGCCCGTTTTCAACCGCAACAGCACAAAAAGAATCAGTTCTCGGCGTGGATCTGATATCCAGACCACAGGCTGATTTGAACCACTGGCGATCTCGATCAACCAATGAAATCAGCGCAACAGGAACCTGGAAAAGTTTTGAGGCGATCCTTGTCAGCCTGTCAAAACGCTCCTCAGTGTTACTGTCGAGGATGCCCATGGTGTAGAGTGAATGTAATCTTTTTTCTTCTTTTCTGTCACGCATATCTTTATTCATCAGTAGAGAATCTGACGGCAGCACGGACACCGTTGCCGATAAATTGCTGAAAGGAAAGTAGCTGTTATCATATTTTATTTTTTTATACAGTCAGATAACCCTGCTTAGATTATGACTGGCTGCTCTAATCAGTTAATAACGTATAAAATCTATCTTAAGACAGAGGGCACGCCTTTTTATCATCAGCATCATGATTTGGCAATTCACTCTGTCTTTACTTTTGTAAATGTACGGGCTGGTCTGAAAGTGCCTGATTCGGAAGGAGTTTTTTATCATTATGATCAGCCCGGCGTGACTGCTTCATCGGCAATATTCTTACCGCAACCATTTCATGATAATAAAAAACTCATGTTTTAAAATGACATAGGTTGTACATGAACGCCATAACTTCCGATGTTCATGATACTGTGCTGTACTCTTCTTACTGATTAGTTTTCTGATAGAAAAATGAGTGAGCGACAGGTGCACTTGTCAGTATTTTTTCAGCGCTGATCCATTTGATGAGAAAACGTAATGATCAGGTTGTAATAGACAAGAGCAGCGTTATCTAAAAACCTCCCTCTCAGATGTTTTTTTATGTCTCAGGGGGACTATCTGTATCACCACTCCCGATGGTATCGCTGATACAGGGCAAGAAAAGCTCACGTCTGGCATTACGCAAGCTTTTTGCATCAGACTGCAGCTAGCGGGCCCAGTCTTCCAGCGTGAGTCCCGGCACCCGCTCAAACTCCCCCCCGTTCCTCGTCACCAGTACGGCACCGGCGGCAATGGCGTGCCCGGCGATCGCCGTGTCGTTCGGACCGATGGGCGTTCCGGCTGCAGCCAGGGACGCTTTCACTTCAGTGGTGGCCTCCACAGCAGCCCGGTCCCAGGCCAGCACGGCATCGAGACTGGCGCAGAACGCGTCGGCCAGTGCCTGCGTGGCGGGACCGGACGCCCGTGCCGCCTGTGACAGTTCGGCCCAGGTGACGGCAGAGATCACGATACGGTGGCCGCGCAGCACCGCCTGCTCCAGTCGCGTGAGCACGGCTTCCGGCTGCTCGCGCAGGATGAACGCGCAGAAACGGGTATCAAGCATATACGTCCTGTTCACTGTTCACTGTTCACTCCTTCCTTTGTCGCTGACAACGTCCCCGCGCTCCGCCATAAACTCCGGATCGGCCCTGCCCATCATGGCGAATGAGCTCCAGCTCGGCCGGACGGGACGAAGGATGATGCAGTTCCCTTCCCGGACGATCTCCAGCTCGCTCACTCCCTCAAAATCCAGATCGCGGGGCAGACGGATGGCGCGGTTGTTGCCGTTTTTAAATATCGATACGGTTCTCATACTTAACTCCCGAATATTTTGGATATGCATGACATTTCCGATATGAAGTTCATGCATGGGTGTGCGCACATGTTAAGTATAGGCAGCTGTTGAGTATGTGCATAGCTATGACATATGTAGATGGTGAGGATATGCGTATGCCATACCTATGCGGATGTAAGGCATGTGGATATGCATGACCTATATGTTTTCTTCTCTTTTCACCGGAGATCCGAAAACTCCCGAAGTCGGATTTGAACTGAGTAATCATATGGACAGTCAATGGAGATACGGCAGGAATGAGTTCAGGGCAAAAGGCAGGAGGGAGCGAGGAGCGGAAGTCTGTGACAATGTCTGCAGCTCACTTTATAGCAGACCGTCCAGCTGTGAACTCAGGATCATTATTGCCCTGCCTTTTCCCTGAGAATGGTTTGCCGGGTGGTATTAAATTCACGCAATGGCGCTGATACTGATCCCGGAGTTAACCCGCGCAGGTTACTGGCCGGCTGAATATGCCGACAGAAATCAGGCCGTTACCCGGCAACGGCTGACGGGAAGTAATGCGTACTGGAAATGGCACACGGCTTACAACCGACATTCGGTGGCAGAAACGGCAATGTACCGTGTCAAACAGCTGTTTGGCGGGCATCTTACGTTTCGGGATTATGATGCGCAGGTTGGAGAGGCTATGGCCATGATCCGTGCCTTAAACAAAATGACGTGTGCAGGCATGCCAGAAAGTGTACGGATTGCCTGAGGAAGTCAGCGACGAGGAGCGCTTTTATCTAAATCCGATTTATTCAACAAAGCCCCGCGCACGCCGTCAGGGGGAGGTTCTGGAGCTGTCGCTCTGCGATGTCGGGGGTAGTGCACGACATTGATACGCTGGCGGATCTGGCGGCGGCGGAGCAAATCCTGGCACAAGCCTGAACAGCGATTATCATTATAGGTATCGTAGAAGCGATTCAGCTTATTCTTAAGGTCATTAGGCATCACTCCTTTTCTTTTGTTAGGATCGGGCTGTGACAAAATTCATCCATCCAGGGCGAAGTGAACACACAATGGAATAAATGAGCTTATGAGTGAGAATGAAACCCCAATAAAAAAGTCTGAAAACCATATTAACAAGCCGGTGTTTTTCACCTCGGCGTTGTTAATATTTCTCCTTGTCGCCTTTGCCGCGGCTTTCCCCGATCTGGCCGATAAAAACTTCAAACTTCTGCAGAATCAAATCTTCACCAACGCCAGCTGGTTTTACATTCTGGCCGTAGCGCTGATCCTCCTGAGCGTGACGTTCCTCGGGCTGTCGCGCTACGGCGATATTAAACTTGGGCCCGACCACGCCCAACCTGATTTCAGCTATCATTCCTGGTTCGCGATGCTGTTTTCCGCCGGGATGGGGATCGGCCTAATGTTCTTCGGGGTGGCAGAACCGGTGATGCATTACCTCTCTCCGCCGGTTGGTACCCCGGAAACGGTCGAAGCCGCCAAGCAGGCCATGCGCCTGACCTTCTTCCACTGGGGACTCCATGCATGGGCGATTTACGCGATAGTGGCGTTGATACTGGCCTTCTTTAGCTATCGTCACGGCTTGCCACTGACCCTGCGTTCGGCGCTGTATCCGATTATCGGGGATCGTATTTACGGACCGATTGGCCATGCGGTCGATATCTTTGCAGTTATCGGCACCGTGCTTGGCGTGGCCACCTCCCTCGGTTATGGCGTGCTGCAGGTTAACGCCGGGCTTAATCATCTCTTCGGCGTGCCAATTAATGAAACGGTGCAGGTGAGCCTGATCGTGGTCATCACTGGCCTGGCAACGATTTCGGTGGTGTCGGGACTGGATAAGGGCATTCGTATTCTGTCCGAGATCAACCTGAGCCTGGCGCTGCTGCTGCTGGTGATGGTGATGTTGCTGGGACCTACGGTTCTGCTGTTGAAATCGTTCGTTGAGAACACTGGCGGTTATCTGTCCGAAATGGTCAGTAAAACCTTTAATTTGTATGCCTACGAGCCTAAATCGAGCAACTGGTTAGGTGGCTGGACGCTGCTGTACTGGGGATGGTGGCTCTCCTGGTCACCGTTTGTCGGCATGTTTATCGCCCGCGTCTCTCGCGGCAGAACCATCCGCGAATTTGTGACCGGCGTGCTCTTCGTCCCGGCGGGTTTCACCCTGTTATGGATGACCGTCTTCGGAAACAGCGCGATTTATCTGATCATGCAGAAAGGGGCGACGGACCTCGCCAATACCGTCCAGCAGGATGTGGCCCTGGCGCTGTTTAATTTCCTTGAGCACTTCCCGTTCTCAAGCATTCTGTCGTTCATCGCCATGGCGATGGTCATCGTATTTTTTGTCACCTCGGCAGATTCCGGAGCGATGGTGGTGGATACCCTAGCCTCCGGGGGCTCCAGCAATACGCCCGTCTGGCAGCGTATTTTCTGGGCTGCACTGATGGGGCTGGTCGCCATTGCGTTGCTGCTTGCGGGCGGCCTTAGCGCCTTGCAGACGGTGACCATTGCCAGCGCCCTGCCGTTCTCGGTGATTTTGTTGATATCGATATACGGATTGCTGAAAGCATTGCGACGGGACATCACCAAGCGCGACAGCCAGAATATGACCACCATTGCACCTACCGCTGCGCGTAATCCTATTCCGTGGCAGCGCAGACTGCGCAATATCGCCCATCTGCCAAAACGTTCGTTGGTTAAACGTTTTATGGATGATGTCATTCAGCCTGCCATGACAATGGTTCAGGATGAGTTGAACAAACAGAGCACCGTAAGCCATATCAACAACAGTGGCGAAGACCGTATTCGCTTCGAAGTGGATTTAGGCAATGAGCTTAACTTCATCTACGAAGTCAGACTCCGTGGTTATGTTGCTCCTACCTTTGCGATCTCCGGGCTGGATAATGAGGAGCAGCAGGCAGAACAGCATAAATACTATCGGGCTGAAATCTACCTGAAAGAAGGCGGTCAGGATTACGATGTGATGGGCTGGAATCAGGAACAGATTATCAACGATATTCTCGACCAGTATGAAAAGCATCTTCACTTCTTACATTTGGTTCGCTAATACAAAAACACCGCCTTTCGGCGGTGTTTTTCTTTATTCTGCCGGGTTCTCCTCCTGGCGGGTATATAGGGGGCCGCTTGGAAAACGGAATCTATGGTCACTCCCGTTTTTGCAACACCGATTTTGACGACAAGTTGGCTTGCTTGAATC
>NZ_JAWPBF010000038.1:0-8397 GCF_033341895.1 Citrobacter sp. HN-141
CTGATAGAAACAGAAGCCACTGGAGCACCTCAAAAACACCATCATACACTAAATCAGTAAGTTGGCAGCATCACCCATCAGCCACTGGTTAATAAGGTCAATATCACCGGTTTCCAGTAGGGTGGTCTTATATTGCTCAACCAGCCGGTTATGTTCACTGTGAAATACGGCGTGAACGGCAGTTAGCCCAATGTTTTCATTACCGCGCCCGTCACCGGTGATAAAGTGGCGATCCAGGAGCTCATCATCGTACGTGCCCGCTGGCTGTTGCCCGCCAATAACGTCGTCATCATCTGCCAGTAAACCCGCTTTTGGCGCGGCAGTATGCGCAATATCATCGAGAAAAGCATGCCCGGTTCGGAAGGTGCTCTCAGGTAACAGACCGCCATTGGCTTCTACCAGCCCACTCGTGGTAACAATCTGTACTTTTCCATTTTCACTTAAAATCAAATTACCGTAACGATCAGTCGCCAGCAGCGGCACATTAAACACATCCTGATCGGTCAATTTAATGCCGAGTAGCGTTTCCGCCTGGTTCTTGACGTCAGCCCAGGTTGCCAGCCCACCGTTAGCCCCACCTAATAAATTACCCGTCGGCTCAGGTTTACCGTCAATTAATACATATTCACGGATAAAGATCTGATGCGACGGATGAGAGGTGTAGGTTTGGTTCTGGTCGATAAATGGGGTTGTAAGGTTAACGGTTTCTCGATTTTCATCGACCGTTGCCCGGGTTAATAACATAAAGTTGGTCGACGACCCTTCAACATATAAAGGGTCGTCGGGTTGTAATGGAATGAAGACGATGCCGTTTCCTCCTTTAGGGATGAGGTCCAGACCATGGTCAAAAAACTGACCAAAGAAAGTCATCCAGCCATTAAACGCCGGAGAAAGGCCAATGTCAGGGGATTGGTTGGGAATAGATAAACTGCCATTTCCAGTAGTCGTCCCCCCCCCCGGGAGCATCTTTTAAGGCGTTAAATGCCTCCAGCGCGGCCGGATTGGCGGCAGTTTGGTCCGAAATTAAGTTACTAATAACACGAGGATCGGCATCAATAACCGTCCCACCAATCTGGATATAACTGGTCATTTCATCCGCATCCTGCCAGTTCAGTGCCGTTAATCTTGGCATTGTCTGATCGGCCGAACCGTATAATTCCTGACCGGGGAGGAGATTATTCCATGAACCATCTACAGTACGCAGTCCGTAAGGTAACAGTGGACTGGAGACTAATTCCCGTAGCATATCAGCGTTGATGCTACCATCCGGGTTAGTCGCCGCTTCGGATATTTTTATCTGCTTAAGAATAAAAGCAAGATCGTGGAGAGTGACAGTAAAGTCATATTGTGAGGCCATACGTTATTACCCCTATCTTTACCTGTATTAGCTATCATCACCCATTTTCTATTTACAAAAACTGACAGAAGAATAGGCAGTATCAGATACCTGATTGTTATTACATGCTTAGATTCCATTCCGAAAATACAGAAGATACCCACAGCGTATTTAGAGTTGTTCTCCTGAACTGTACTTCGCACAATGAGGTGCTCACCTCATTTATATAAAGGTTTGGGCGGATAGCGGATACCGTGGGCCATTGAATTAAAAGGGTTACTCATGGCGCACAGTTTTGAGAAGGGCAAGTCTTCTCAAGCCTTAAACGTGTTAGGGGGGTTGTAACCTCATATTACATTTCTGTTATGATCATAACTATGGTTTTTCCTTTGCCGACTTCACTCATACTTTTCTATCAAAAGATTAAATTTTCATTTCTTTACATTAAAATTTATTACCATGCTAACGTGTTTTATAATAGTAACGTCGTAGTGTGGAATATAAAATTTAATATTGGATAAAATTCAACAAGACACCATTCCTGGTCAATGATTATGATGTTGCGAAAATCAATATAACAATCTTTGTTAAACAGAGAGGAGACTTTATCGTTTTACAGGGAAACCACAACGTTCCTCTGGCAATAAAGATTACCCTTCCAAACAGGTAACCCAATGAATAAAAATATTATTCTCATCTCCGGGATGCTCTTTTCGACTGTCGGGCATGCCAGCGCACTCTATTTCTATGAAACAGGTACCGAGGATACCGCACTGGCGGGGGCAGGCCAGGCCGCGCGCGCTCAGGATGCCGCAACCTTGCTCACTAATCCCGCCGGAATGACACGTTTACCCGATCACAAGGTGACTACCGGATTGCAGGCAATGGGGGGGGATATTCCTTACACACTCAACAACGCTTCTGTTGAACAGCAAAGTCCCGGCAATGCCATGAAGGTCTTTCCTAATGCCAGTCTGTTTTACACCCAACATCTGAACGATACCGTTTCTGCGGGAATTGGCTTATATAGCAACTATGGCCTCGGTATTGATTTTGGTGACTGGGCAGGCGATCGACTTATTAAAAAAAGCACGATGGTTGCGATGACGCTAAGTCCAGGGGTAGCATGGAAACTGAGTGATAGGGTGTCCGTTGGTGCCGCAGTCGGGCTCAACTACGGTTTTCTATCTCTGACCCGGAATAATGATGGCAGTGATCGGACGCAACACGACCATGACTGGGCGATGAACTATCGTCTTGGCCTATTAATGGATTTAACCGATCAAACCCGTGCAGGTATTACCTGGACCAGCAAGACAGACTACCATTTCAATATTGATGGCAGGGTACGATTCCCGAACCAGCCCAATCTCGAGTATGATTTGCCGTTCTCTACCCAAGTGCATGCACCACAGCAGGTAATGTTTAGCCTGGTTCACGATATTAGTCAGCAGTGGTCGCTGATGGGCGATCTTGGCTGGCAGGACTGGAGTCAGTTTGGTAGCCCGCAGATACAGGTTAATGGTCATACAAGTGACCGGACAAACCGTCTTCAGGACACATGGCATACGGCGTTGGGCGTGCAGTATCGTCCCGATGAGCAGTGGCGCATAAATGCAGGTGTCGCATTTGATAGCTCACCGTACAAAACGCAAAGCGATGTCGCACTTTCATTACCAACCGGCGATGAATGGCGTTTTGCCACCGGAGCGCAGTACCAAATTACCCCAGCCAGCAATATCGGGTTTGCAGTCGAATATTTGCATATGCAGTCGGCGAACGTAAAATCGGATCCGTTTGCCGGAGAATACAAAAATCCGTGGCTATGGTTTGCCAGTGTTAACTACAGCTATCAGTTCTAGTATTTGGTTGCTTTCCGCTCATTATTAATAATCACCACGTTGAACTATCTCCCGTCATGTTGCCGTCCAACACGCGCGGTATGGCTGCATTTTTACCCATGTCAGGCTATCTGCTGGTGGCCTTTTTCATTTGTTCTAATTTAAATAAAAACTCATTTCTGCTTTAAGTATTGGGCAACATATGATTTTAATAGGCTAATGAACTATCTTCATGGAATAACCATTGATTCACGCCACTCAACCAATTGAAAGAATAAAGGTTTTCTCATGCAAATTTTACCCCCGGTACGCCCAGAGCAAAGCATACAACGTTTGACGCAAGCGCTTGAACCCATTGCGGAAAAATTCAATGTTGTTCCGCGACGACGCATCATGTGGAAATACAAAAATCAGCCTCAACTCTACTTGTTTTTGCAAGGAGAGCTCTCTATTTTACGTTCTTCCGATGGTCTGTTGATTGTGACTGTCTATGAGCCTCATTTGTTTGGTATTGCCGAGATGATCCAACCCGTGCACGCTCACTTGCTACGTGCTGAAGCGGAATCAACAATATTACGTGTTGATGTCCTTAAAGCCAGGGAACTCTTCAATCAACAAAGATTGTGGGAAGATGCCGCTGCGCTACTTGCCTATCATACCGGCTATTTATTTTACCGAGACGATTTAGTGGTGCAACAGCGTACCTATTCAGTGATACGAAATCATTTAGAGGAAATGAATCTGTTACCACAAGAGACCCGACTGCGCGTTTCTATTCTTGATTATATTCAGGAACGTACACATTTATCGCGCAGTAGTGTTTTAAATGTTGTCTCTGCGTTAAAGAAAGGGGGGTATATTGACTTTGAACGGGGAGGGTACCTAACGTCAATCAACAAATTACCTGAGGGGTTCTAAATAAGTCCAAAAATAAACTAAAAACCAATTATCAACATGGTCTAAATATCCTATTGTAGCGACACTTTATTTGTTCCAAACATAACTCTATGTCCACGATAGGAAAGCTATGAAAAAGACACTTATTACACTCATTATTGCTAACGCTTTTACCGCAACAACCGCTTTTGCTGCTGCTGATGTCGGCACCTGGTACGCGGGGGGTAAATTTGGTTGGTCACATTATTTTGACTCCAGCACAACACAACAAGCCAATGACCACGGGGATAAATACGGTAATGTTGGCTTTGATAGTGATAATGTGGGTGGCGGTGTATTTACCGGTTATCAAATTACACCGTGGCTTGCCGTAGAGGGTGGTTACGATTACTTAGGTAATATGCAATTCAATGGCAGAAATGGTGCATCAGGTTCGCAAATGAAAAGCCAGGGGTTGCAAGTAACGATGAAAGCAAGTTATGGTCTGACCGATGCCTGGGATATTTATGGTCGGGCAGGGGCGATGGGATATCGCGCAGAATCTGATATTAAAGGAAGTAACCATTTTGACACGGGTATACGTCCGGTCGTCGCGGTGGGTACAGAATATGCTTTCAATAAGAACTGGGCTGGACGCCTTGAATATCAATGGGTAAGCAACGTGGGTAACGAAAACCAGATTGGTGCCAGCAGCGATATCAGTTCAGTAACGGCAGGGGTATCTTACCGTTTTGGCCAGCATGACTGAGTAGATTAGTCGAACGCAGGACAATGCTTTAATTACGCAATGTAGAAAAAGCCTCCTCATTATTATTGAGGAGGCTTTTTTATTACTCAAATAATGTGGTAACAGTTTGATTGATGTTTAACAACCCAGTTCTATTCTGCTCTTTATAATAGTAGTCATTCATCTGTTGCATTTGCTCAAGCTTGGTTAAAGATGTATATACCTGGTGAGTCTCACTGTGAATATCAAAAATATCACGCGATTTAACATCCTGAAGATATTCACTTTTTAGTGATATCGCAATATTGTCAATTTGCTGTTTATTTTTTTGATATAACGATCTGTACAGTTCAGGATTAGCAGGTGGTGATGTGGCTTCCTGTTGTACAATTGGAATAATCATATTGTTAATTTTGCTCACCGGTGCCGGTGGTGCCGAATTACAGGCAGAGAGTGTGCCAATGAAAAAGATAAAGTAGAGTTTGCGCATGTGCTTTATATAGACAGTAAGTGGATACCTGCCATTATCTTTTTTAACAGGTGTGCGTCCACAACTATGATGTTTAAAAATAAATTGGTCGAAATTTAAAATTAAACACTGTTCTATTTCCCGGTAACCGATGAGCGTGTTAGCCTTTGATTATTGAATTACGTTTATCGTCAGCATACAAAAATTTTAAAACCAATCAGCAATCAAATATGCAGAACGTCTTTCTGCACATTGTTATATTATTAGCCGAGGATTTATGAAACTTAATAAAGTAGTTGGTTATATGGTTATGGCAGGGGTGTGTTCTGCATCGTTAATATCACTTCCTGCGATGGCACAGGAGGTGGCGAAAGAGGCCACGGCACAGACTAAAAGTGCGAATGATGCGTTGTACGGACAACTCCCGTTCACGGATAAAACCGATTTTTCTAATGCTCACAAAGGCTTTATTGCGCCACTGCCACAAGAATTGATTAAGGGGAAACAAGGGAATACCGTCTGGAATCCGCAACAGTATGCATTCATTAAAGAGGGCGATAAAGCGCCGGATACGGTGAATCCGAGCCTGTGGCGCCAGTCACAATTGATCAATATCGGCGGCTTGTTTGAAGTCACTGATGGCGTTTATCAGATTCGCAATCTGGATCTTTCGAACATGACCATTATGGAAGGTAAAGAAGGTATTACCGTCATTGACCCGCTGGTTTCGGCAGAAACGGCTAAAGTAGGAATGGATCTCTATTACCAGAATCGGGGCAAAAGACCTGTTGTTGCTGTTATTTATACCCACAGCCATGTTGACCATTACGGCGGTGTGCGTGGTGTTGTCGATGAAGCAGATGTGAAATCCGGCAAAGTAAAAGTATATGCACCGGCTGGCTTTATGAAAGAAGCCGTGTCGGAAAACATTATGGCGGGTAATGCGATGAGTCGCCGCGCCAGCTATATGTATGGCAACCTGCTGAAGCCCGATGCGAAAGGTCAGGTAGGCGCTGGCCTTGGTACGACGACTTCCGCCGGCACAGTAACCTTGATTGAACCGACTAACTACATCACTCATACCGGACAGAAAGAAGTTATCGATGGCTTAACCTATGACTTTATGATGGCCCCGGGTTCGGAGGCACCTGGTGTGCTTAACCATAGCGCTAATGCACAGGCCAGCGATGCAGATGCTTCCATTGTTTTGAACCGTGCAACCCTCAACAAAATCATTCTTAAGGAAGAGTCGCTGAAACAGGCGAAAGAGAAGGGCGAAGTGACTATTACCGGCAACCAGGCTAAAGTAGATGAATTCCTCAGCTATTTAGATAGCTTTGATTTCTGGTTTAATATCGTAACACCCTGATTTTAGATATAAATGATAAGACCCGCCATAACAGGCGGGTTTTTTATTCTCTGGGGTTGTGCTTGATTCAGGTCCGTTAGCAATGGGTGTTCAAAGATGCTGTGTGCACATTTCTACCTTAGAGGGCAAGTGGGTAGAAAGGTCATCATGGATATGCCATTGATGGCAAGACCAGGGTGTTCTGTTTGGTACGCATTAATTGAATTTAACATAATATACATTATGCGCACTAATATAGTGGAGGGTAAAATCTGGCATATTGGGTTCATCATTGTGCTGGTCGTTCAACGCAGTTCCTGGATTCATGCTGTTAACCAACTACCATTCAAACCATACACTTTACGCATACGTCAAATCGTTGATGTTGTAATTGCCCACTGGTCCTTTTCGCGTACAACCGAGGTACGACACAAATCTGTGCCTCTGGAATTTCACAGCAACGGAACCTACAGCACAATGCAAAGAACTATCCATGTTCATCAAAATGACAACGCTATCTTACGCGTCGCTTTTCTATTGATTCTTTCAATCACGCTGACTGGTTGTGCGTTGACCCGCGTCTCAGCCAGTTCACTCGACAAAGACGTCGATGGGCTAAATGTTATTGGCTTGAATCTGGATGCTGCAAGGAAAAAAGCAAACGTGGATGGTTTTGTGTGCAGTAAGGATGCAAACCTCAATCTGGTACAAACCGAAACTGGCAGTCATAAATGGTTACAAACGGAATGCAGTAAAAAAAGCCTGGAACTGTTCTGCCCACAAATGCGGTTTATAGTGCTCAATGTTGACCCCGATACAAATAAAATTGTTGATGTGGGGAAATATATTAATCAGCATACTTGTTTCTGAATATGACATTGGCACCAACACCAGTAGGACCTATGTGATATCGATGTCCCCTTCTGTCTCCACTTCGATTCAAGCGTACCGGATTGTATTGTTCCGATGAAAATAATATAATATCTGCATATTTTTAATGATAATCGTTACTGTTTAACGGACAGCCGACTTCTAAATAAAACTTAACATAACCCATAGTTTTATTTACATTAATCACCTGGAGTTATGATGAATGATTTAAACCGTTTTTACTTTGACTTACCACAATGGCTAGGTAAGAGTGAAGGCATTCATCGACAATTTATTGGTAATTTTATATCTTGTCTCCATGATGAACAATTACAAGTAATACTGAATCCTGCTAATTTCCCTTGTTATGGTCTAAAAAGACTGGCAATTAAAGAATCTATTACATTCTCCTTTCACTCATATAATAATGACAAAATGTTTTCTCGATAAAAGAATCACCTATATATGGACTGTACTCTGTAGATAAAAATGGATATTCAGGGTGGGCAGATATTTGTGTCAACTTCAGTTCATATATCGATAAAATAAATAAAATAGATAGTATTAGTGCCAAAAATATCATCAGCGAGAAACGGGATTTTTTTAGGGCGACAAAACTCTCCAAGCATCAACAGCCACAGAACCACGTCGCTCTCCCCTCGGACTACCTGTTTTTCCCCATGCAGGTCAACTCTGACTCGGTTACGGATCATGAGAACATCAGTGCCATGGAGGCATTAGACTATGTTGCAGCATTGGCTAAGAAGACAAATCGAACGTTGGTAATCAAACGCCACCCAATGTGTAAATCCAGAGGTATTGATGCCAAGATTGGGTGATGCTGCCAACTTACTGATTTAGTGTATGATGGTGTTTTTGAGGTGCTCCAGTGGCTTCTGTTTCTATCAG
>NZ_JAWPBF010000039.1:0-7683 GCF_033341895.1 Citrobacter sp. HN-141
TCGGTGGAGCTGCATGACAAAGTCATCGGGCATTATCTGAACATAAAACACTATCAATAAGTTGGAGTCATTACCCGCTCCACGATATAATGATATCGGCAACGTATTCAGCATCCTGAGCATGAGTCAGAAGGTGATCCGCCTTACCCAACGAAATGAAACTCTTGGGATGCTTTGCTGCTTTGAATATTTTTTCGGCCTGCTCAATTAACACAGTATCATCTTCAGTCGCATGAAAAATAAGCAGAGGCTTGTTCATGGCGAACACCTTATGAGCGATTTTGTGTTCCTGAATATTGTCCAGCATCTGTTTCTTTAAGGTAAATACCCGCCCGGCCAGCTCAACGGGATAGGCTCCATGCTGGTTAATGTTTTCAACATCATCCTTAAAAAGACGTTTTACGTGTGTCAGTTCTCCGGGTGATCCTATGGTGACAACGGCCTTTGCCTCAGGAACTTCGCCGGCAATAGACAGAATGGCCGATCCCCCCAGGCTATGGCCGATGAGCAAAGAAGGCGCTTCGTACTGTCGGCGGAGATAATCTACCGCGCAAAGCAGGTCCGAAATATTGGATGAGAAGTTGGTGTTGGAAAAATCCCCTTCGCTGTTTCCCAGACCAGTAAAATCAAACCGGAGAACGGCGATAGCATTCTCTGTCAGTTTCCGCGCAATACGCGCCGCGCCTTTGAGGTCTTTGCCACACGTAAAACAATGAGCTAACAGCGCAAACGCTTTAGGATTTTCAGGAAGTTCAAGCAATCCGGCCAGTTCTTCACCAGCCGCATTTTTGAACGTAAATT
Organism: Citrobacter sp. HN-141; assembly: GCF_033341895.1. Taxonomy (NCBI): domain Bacteria; kingdom Pseudomonadati; phylum Pseudomonadota; class Gammaproteobacteria; order Enterobacterales; family Enterobacteriaceae; genus Citrobacter; species Citrobacter sp. HN-141. Next base: position 802 of record NZ_JAWPBF010000039.1, read on the forward strand.
TTAGTTTTTTCATAGGATATTCCAGGTCTTAAACTGATTTCATATGTTTGATCGCAGGGAAAAATAATCTTCTGCTCTGCATCTGGCATTACGCGTTTTCCTTCCTCTACTGGGGATGTGAAACAGAATTCATTCCGAATGCCTGTCCTCACCTTCCAGTTTGAAAGCTGATTATTGCTTCCTGTTCGGTGATCACTTACGCTATGCTACCAACTAGATGGTAGTTTACAAGAATTTTATGAGGTCTCACTGAATGGCCAATTGCGCGCTCATTCTTAAAATATCCCTGGCAATGCTGGCGTTTGCTGCAAACTCTATTCTGTGCCGTCTGGCCCTGCTGGGGGGCCACATTGATCCCCTTTCATTCAGCAGCCTCAGGCTGGCCAGTGGTGCACTCGTCCTGTCACCTTTCTTGTTTTATCACGCAAAAACTACATTATCGCTGTGGCGTCCGCTGAGCGGATTTTACCTCATGGTGTACGCAGTGCTCTTCTCTGTCGCCTATATCCATCTCGATACCGGGGCAGGTGCGCTGTTACTTTTTGGTGCCGTACAGTTTGCGATGGTGATCCACGGATTATTTAAAGGGGAATCACTCTCCGTTATGCGGGCTTGCGGTTTAGTTATTGCTCTGGCAGGAATTGCTGCCCTGCTGTTACCCGCGCTGGCCAGCTCAATCGCCAGATTACGCGTCAGGGCATGCAGACCCGCTTTTGCCATTGAATAGGCCGAGGCCGGCGAGTCACCCAGTGCAGCCTGAGCACCAATCGAACCGACGTTGACGATAGACCCTTCGAGCTTCGCGGCGAGCATGTTCTTCACGACATCCTGTGTAATAAAGAACGTGGCTCGGTTCAGCGAAAGATACATGTCATAATCGGCAAAGCTGTGTTCGGTAAATCCTTTGGGCATGAAGATACCGGCGGCATTCACCATCAGGCTGATATCGCGATGGTGAGCATTAATTTCCTGACGGATAGTTTCCATACCTTCTTCGGTCATCAGGTTCGCCGCGATGACCGCAACCGGTCCCAGAGGGCTCAGTTCTTTTTGCACCGCTTCGGCTTTGTCTTTTTTATTCCCGGTCAGCACGACACTGCCGCCCGCTTCCAGTACCATGCGTGCCACGGCCAGGCCCATGCCGCTGGTACCGCCGACGACGAGCAGTTTTTTACCTTTGAAAAAAGTGTTCATTTTCTGACTCCATTACTGGTGGGTAAGACGTTGCCGGCAGCGTGAAACTGCCGGCGGTTGACGGATTAAATACTGCAGCCATCCGTTCCGCAGGTCTGACCCGCAGTGGCTGAAAATTCGGTTTGCTGTTCATCCCAGACCTGACGCAGGGCATTCAAAAAGTTATCTGCTGCCTGAGCCCCGCTGATGGCATATTTTTCGTTCATCACAAAAACCGGAACGCCGCTGAGGCCAATAGACTGTGCGTGGGCTTCATCGTCGGAAACGGTGGCGCGAAAATCGTCATTTTCCAGGGCGGCTTCAGCGTCAGCTTTCGGCATACCGGCTTCTACGGCCATGGCAACGAGCTGCTGACGGTCAAAGAGAGAGCGACCTTCGGTGATACTGCCATGATAAAAACGTTCTTCCACTGCGTCCGCAATTCCGGCCTTACGCGCGGCAACCAGCAGGGTGTGTGCATCTTCTGTATCACCAAACATCATGCCGTCGAAGTTGTAGATCAGACCTTCAGATTTACCGGCGGTGCCCACCTGATCCATCATCAGCTCCGCTGAATGCTGACTGCCCAGCTTTTTAACGATGGCATCCTTAAAAGGCATCGCGGGAGTACCACCGGCCAGACGGTAGCTGTGATGGCGGATCACCACCTGGTCGCGAAATTCAAAGCGATTCAGACCCTGTTCAAATCTTTTTTTAGCAATCCAGCACCACGGGCAGACCAAATCTGACCAGATATCGATGGTAAGGGTGTGTTTCAGCGTTTGCATAATGATTCCTCAAAGACGTTGGGCGGTCGGATCTCACTGATCAGAGAACCGCGACCGTATGGGATTTATTGCGCCTGCCAGACCGGGTAATCGGTATAGCCTTTTTCCGGGGAACCACTGACGCCGTAGTAGGTGGCGCGGTCACTTTCTGCCAGTGGCCAGCCGTTTTGCATTCTTTCAACCAGATCCGGGTTAGCGATGTAGGGCACACCAAATGCCACCAGATCCAGCTCATCATCTTCCAGAGCCTGCTCTGCGATATCACGGGTAAAACCGCCGGCAGCGATGATGGTGCCTTTAAACGTGTTGCGAAAACGGCGGCGGAAGCCTTCCGGAAGTGGCGCTTTGGTGTACACCGGCTGATAGTAAAGGTGTACGTAGGCCAGTTCCCGCTGACCGAGCGCGTCGGTGATGGCTGACCAGGTTTGCTCTTCACCTTCATACGGCGCGAGGTCATAAATGCGGCCGAACGGTGACAGGCGCACGGCAACGTGGCTGTTACCCACGGCTTCCGCCACGGCGTCAATGGTCTCCAGCAGGAAACGCTGACGATTTTCCACCGAGCCGCCGTATTCGTCGGTGCGGGTGTTCAGTTCGCTACTGAGGAACTGGTCAAAGATGAATCCGTTTGCCGCCATGATTTCCACGCCGTCAAAGCCGGCTTCCATCGCCAGGCGTGCGGAGTGCACGAAGTCTGCAGTGATGCGTTTAACTTCATGCGTTTCCAGCGCGCGTGGCTGGCTTGGTACAACCGGGCCCGGTTCTCCGGATTCGGTCAGCGCAAAAACGGTGGTATTGACCGCCTGAACGGTGCCCGCTGAAACCGGCGCTATGTGGCCTGGCTGAAGAGAGACGTGAGACATACGGCCGACGTGCCAGAGCTGCGCGAAAATACGGCCACCTTTGGCGTGAACCGCTTGTGTCACCTTACGCCAGCCCTGGACGTGTTCGTCGTTGTAGATACCAGGGGTATAAAGGTAACCCCGGCCTTCTTCTGAAACCGGCATCCCTTCGGTGATGAGCAGGCCAGCAGAAGCACGCTGTGCATAGTACAAAGCCACGACCTCATCCGGCACCTCATTCATGGTGCGGGTGCGGGTCATCGGTGCCATGACTACACGGTTTTTTAACGCCAGGCCAGACAGATTGTAGGGGGTGAAAAGCTTACTCATCGTATACCTCACAAAAAACAAAAAGGAGTATCCCGGCAGGGATTTGCACAGCCCGGCAGTATCATCGACTGGACATCGCGCACTGGAGTTGCATAAACATCTGATGGGTGGCAATATACAAACCATCTAGTAGGTAGGTCAATGGCTGTGTCGTATTTTTTTGTCATAACGCAGCCATTTCTGAATTGTCACTCATTTTGCGAGGTCATCACCATGCGTACATTAACAGCTTATAACGAAGATAATTTCCGCCAGATAGAGCAGTACAAAGGAATATCGGTGGTACGTTTCTCTGCACCCTGGTGTCCGCCCTGTCAGGCCAGCGAAGAAATGTTCAGTCAGTTTGCAGACCGGCTCGATAGAGATATTCAGGTGGGGAAAGTCAATGTAGATCAGGCGCCGGTGCTGACAACCAAATACGAGATCTGGGGGCTGCCGTCTGTGCTGATATTTCATGAAGGGCAATTAGTTAAACGCATACCGGGTGTGAAACCTGCATCGGTATATGCTCAGGCTATTGCGGACATAAAAAAAGGGCAGTAATGCCCTTTTAACATGGAATTTATTAATGCTTAACCGCGTGCCTGACCGACGGCATCCAGAGTGCGGGCTGAATAAATGACCGCCGCGCCAGCGTTGAGGTTAATCGCCACGCCCAGCGCTTCAGCAATTTCAGCGTCGGTTGCACCGGCTTTCACAGCGGCGTCGGCGTGAAAAGCAATACAGCCGTCGCAGCGGGTTGTGACTGCGCACGCCAGGGCAATGAGTTCACGCACTTTTGCGCCCAAAAGGTCAGTTTTGTTACCTGCGTTGCCCAGGGCAACCACGCCTTTCATGGTCTCGGGGGTCAGTTTGCCCAACTCGCCTAAACGTTGCATTAACTCTGAGCGATAGTTGTTCCAGTCCAGCATAGTGTCATTCTCCTGAATGAGGGGTATTAAGAAGCAGTTTTATATACTTAAGGCTGTTGGCGAAGACTTCGGGTCTGGCCGTTGCATGCGCCACTACGCTTGAGCCTTCACAGACATTAATGATCATCAAAGCAATATCTGATGGTTCGGCATGGGATGAAAACTCACCTGACTCCATGCCCGCCCTGACGACTTTTGTGAGCCACTCGATTTGCATATCGAAATAAAGTGATGTCTGTACAGTAATTGCCTGAGGCAGATTGGCGGTCTCTGCTGACAACGCACAACACAGTGGCAGTAGCGAAGCTTTATGGCTTTGCGCGAAGATATCGATGTAAGCCGCAATTCTTCTCTCCGCGCTTTTCTCAGTCGCCTCTATCTGCTCAAATACGCGTTGTGTATCAGAGAACGCCTGTATTACCACCTGCTCACCCAGAATATCTTTGGTCGGGAAATGGTGATGAATACTGGCCTTGGTGATACCCACTATTTTTGATAAATCAGCATAGCTGAATGCTGAATACCCTTTTTCGCGCATCAGGTGTTCTGCTTCGCTGAGCAGCCGTTCCCGTGTCATGGTTGTCATAATCACTCCATATAATCTACTAGTTGATAGATTATATTATTGCTATTTTTCCGTAGCAAGTTGTATCACTGACTCAGTATCGTGCAGAGCTGAACGTCACTGCCATCCTGCATTCTGAATGGCAGCATTACATCTCTGACATCACGCCAGGCGTGTAATCATTTCAACCGGATTAGCCAGAGTATCGTGGATTGGCGAATTCTTTTGCATTTCGCTGACCAGCGCTTCTAACTCCTCGCGACTGGCGGTCTTGCTCGTAAGGTGAACATCGACGCGAATAGATTTCGCACCTTTACGCACGTTGCTGTCCAGCCCAAGGAAGCCGTTGAGGTTGATATCGAAATTAAGATCCAGCTCGATACCGTCCAGGTCGATCCCTTTTTCAGCAGCCATCATGGTAAGGGTGGCGGTATAACAGCCAGCCAGCGCCTGCATGATGTATTCAGTCGGGCTCATGCCGGTATCGGTGCCGAGTAAACCTGCGGGTTCATCACCGATATTAGAAAATTTCCCCACACGGCTGGTATCGATAACGCCGTTCTGGATTGTGGCGCCGGTCTCTGTGCGAACGGTTAATCCGCCGCTGGAACGGGCTTTCATCTGGAAAGTCAGGTTACCCAGGCCAGGCTGGCTGCGAACTGCTTCACGGGTATTGTGGATCGCAGCTGCGTCTGCAGAAGGTTTAACGGTAGTAGACATAATGGCTCCTGTAATTTCTTGATAAAAGGTATAGCTGGTGTAATCAATACCAACCATCTAGTTGGTAGATTAATATCGCGAACCTCTTTTGTCTACTCTTTTATAAAAAATAGGGGGAAAAGAACCCAGCAGGCTGTTTTATTTCATAATAACCATTTGATTTTTTTATAATCTTCCCAGCCGCTCACTCTTGCAGCAATCCAGCCTTTACCCGAAGGATAGTCTGGCGGGTGGTATTAAATTCCCGGGCAATAGCACTGATACTGATGCCAGCATTTAGGCGCTCTGTCACTGTTTGCTTTTGTTCCTCGCTCAGGATGGGGGGGCGACCGAAGCGTTTTCCAGCCGCTTTTGCCCTCGCAATACCTGAATACGTTCGCTCAAGCAGCAAATCCCGCTCAAACTCCGCTACAGCAGAAATTACCTGCATAGTCATTTTTCCGGCCGGACTGGTCAAATCAACGCCTCCGAGTGCGAGACAATGAACGCGAATATCTAAAGCCGCCAGTTGCTCTACTGTTTTTCGGATATCCATCGCATTACGACCCAGACGGTCAAGTTTGGTGACAATCAGTACATCCCCATTTTCCATGCGATCTAGCAACCGGATAAATCCGGGGCGTTCGCTGGCAGCAACCGAGCCACTGATATGCTCCTCAATAAGTCGTTGGGATCTGATGGCAAAACCCGCCGCTTCAATTTCACGACGCTGGTTTTCTGTGGTCTGTTCCAGAGTTGAGACCCTGCAGTAGGCAAAAACACGTGACATGGGAAACTTTCCGTACGAAATGGATGTCCGAATTATAACGTGTGTCCGAAATTAATTTCACTAAGTTTCGGACATGTGCTGTAAGTGGTGTACGAAACCGACCGGTTTCGGTCACAGCGAACAAATAACAGATGAAAACTATACGCGAGGGAGGCATTTATGCCACGGCGACAGATACTGAGCAGCGAAGAGCAGGAACGCTTACTGGTTATACCAGATGATGAAATTATTCTGACCCGAATGTGTTTTCTGAACGAACCGGATATTGCGCTCATTAATAAGCACCGAAGGCCAGCGAATCGCCTGGGCTTTGCTGTATTACTCTGTTATCTGCGTGGACCTGGATTTATTCCGGACAAAAGCAGTGCTCCTCACAATGGCGTTGTATCCAGGGTTGCTTCCCGACTGAAACTTCAGCCTGATTTATGGCCGGAATATGCATCCAGAGAGCAAACCCGCTGGGAACATCTGACCGAACTTTATCGCTACCTGGAACTATCCCCGTTCAGCCGGTCAATGCAAAAAGACTGTATCCGTCATCTGCACCCCTATGCCATGCGAACTGACAAAGGATTTATGCTGGCGGAAGAAATGCTCAGCTGGCTACATAACAATAATGTTATTTTCCCTTCTGTTGAAGTGATCGAACGGACGCTTGCCGAAGTCGTCACGCTCGCTAACAGATCGGTATTTTCGACACTTACCGTGCAACTGGAAAAGCAGCATAAATCAGCACTCGACAGCCTGCTCATATCAGAGGGTGAACAACCTTCCCGTCTGGCAT
>NZ_JAWPBF010000040.1:0-6405 GCF_033341895.1 Citrobacter sp. HN-141
GTTCGTGCTGCATGAGCCTTGCCAAATCACACGGATGTTATTTTAACCACTTTTCAAGATACAAGGGGGAGTGAGATATGGCTGACGTAATCAAAATGGAGTGTGTTCATTCCAATAATCCTGAGTGGTTCTCACCTGGTGATATTTATGATTCCGAGAAACGCGGACCAGATACTTGTATTTGTGGTGACAACCTCGTGTCCGACCTTAACCCGGAAGACTGGTACGAGATGAGCCAGCGAGTCGATGGGCTATGGTTTCTTACCGGCTTTCAGCAGTCTGTTTTGTTTCGTGTGATTGAGGATTAACCAATGACCAAATTCACCAAAGAACACTTGGAAGAAATCGCAGAGCTTGCAAGAAAGGCGACGTACAAGCCGTGTGCAATGCACATGACGAATTTATTGGCAGTATGCGATAGCGAAGTTATCGAGGAAATGGCCCGCCAGCTTCTCGCCAGCATGGAGCAGGAACCGGTGGCGTACATGACATACAAGGGCTATCTACTGCATGCGGCTGACCCTAAACTGGCAGAATATAGCGAGCCGATGCCACTCTACGCAGCACCACAGTTACCGCAGCCAGCGGTGTTATCAGTGTCTGAGGGCGTGCTTAAAAGCCTCTTACCCGATGTTGAGAAGTCCGAGTTCTGGTTTGAGCATAATGGGAAAATCTTTTTTGAAGGTGTGAGGTTTAACAATGCGGTATTTGAAGCCTGTCGCGCCGCCATGCTTCAGGCCGGCAAATATCCGGTAACTCCGGATGGTTGGCAGTTGGTTCCAAAAGAGCCAACGGAGGCTATGAATAAAGCAGGATGGGCAGCAATGAACGAACATGATGCCATTAACCCGACATACAGGGCTATGCTCGCAGCAGCACCTCAGCAGGACGTGAGGTTAGCATTGGAAATCGGCATGTCCCGTTACGCAGGTGCTATGCAAAAGCTCGTAGACTCTGGTGATTGATATAACCTGCCATACAAGCGATATGCGAATTCCCATATCGACAATATAACCCGCTACGGCGGGTTTTCTTTTTCGCTTCATCGATCCCTGCTACGATTCACTTACTTTTACTGATGGGAATAGGGATATGAAGAAAGTTCTTGTTGTTTTATTGGTGTCACTTTTTTCACTGACAGCAACGGCAGCAAACAAGCCATGCTCAGGTAAGAAAGGCGGAATATCGCATTGTTCGGGTGAAAAATTTGTTTGTAATGATGGCTCTATCAGCAAGTCCAAGAAGGTTTGCCAGAAATAGTTATCAATAAATAGCACTCACCATCAAAATTAAACCCGCTACGGCGGGTTTTTTCTTTCTGGTAGCGGGCTGTGGTAACGCTGTGCCTCCAGCGCTCGCTGAGGCGCTGGTGAGCGCGAACCTGCCGGAGCTATGACAGTCGAAACAAATCGCGACATAACATATAATCCCTCTCAATATAAAGAGAGGGATTATATGAAATTTTCTAGGATGATTGCTGGGACTGTATTTTCTGTGATGTTATCTGGCTGCGCTGCAGTACAGTACAACGACGGTGAGAAGGTTAGTATCCAGTCTGATGGCTGGTACGGACTCGATAGCCTTCATGAGACAGCTGTTAAAGCGTGTAACCAATACGGAAAAACGAAAGCTACGTATATTCACAGTGCGAATATGAACCCTCATTTACCAGCCGGGACTGGTGTTCAGAATACATTCTGGAAATGCGAGCCTTAGATATGTCATCTTTTTTAACATTGCAGTAAATTCGAAATAAGATCAGGACAAGGTTAACGTCGACCTGGCTGCCAGTGGCGTAGCTTACAAAGAACGCATGAATATGCCGGTTATCGCTGAGCAGGTAGCCCGTGAGCAAACAGAGCATCTGCGTGAATACTTCATGGAGCGAATTCGCTACTACCGCGAGCAAAGCCTGACACTGCCAAGAGCGTCAGACCCACGTTACATCGAGATGTCATCTCAGAACGAGAAAAAGTGAGGGTTTATGTTCAATATTATTATTCTTAAAGGTGAATTTGGTACTTTTGTTGATATTCAGAAGTACATCGGTGAAATTCCACCCAGAAAAACATCTATAAAACTTGATGGCGAAGCTTTCAAGCTATCCCTTTACGAGTTAAATGACAGCCAGTATTTAATTGCGCATCAGCACGATGTTACAGAGGAAAACAGATCCGCTGTAGATGACGCAATCATTCAGTTAAACATCGAACCAGTTGATTGATTTTCCATTATCAACTGTACATAATGTCAGTGTCAGCCTGAACAACTGACGACTTGATGCGCCACGGAGAGAACCATGGCGCACGAACTACACCTCATTAAGCATCAATCAGGAATCCTGATCCCCGCGACGCCGGAGACCAGCGATGTTCTGCAATCAAAAATCAAACTCGGCGCCGTACTGGTAGCCGAATTTCGTCAGGTGAGGAATCCCGCATTCCATCGCCGTTTCTTTGCGCTCCTGAATCTCGGGTTTGAATACTGGGAACCTACTGGCGGGGCGATCTCCTCCAACGAGCGCAAACTGGTAACCGGCTACGCCAAATTCCTTGCCTCATTCGCGGGAAGTGAAGCCGCACTCCTGGATGCTGCTGAGCAATATCTTGAGCGTATCGCCGATAAACGCGCCGGTAGTATCAGCATCTGCAAATCTTATGACGCATACCGTGCATGGGTGATCATCGAGTCTGGTCACTACGACGCCATACAGCTTCCCGACGGCACCCTTCGCAAACACCCCCGCAGCATTGCCTTCGCCAACATGGACGAAACCGAGTTCCAGCAGCTGTACAAAGCCGCGCTCGATGTTCTGTGGCGCTGGGTATTGTCCCGGGCATTCAAGGACCAGCGTGAAGCGGAAAACGCCGCCTCGCAGCTCATGAGCTTTGCGGGGTGATGACCATGAAATATTCCTGGTTCCACCATCACGAATGCACAACCGAACAGGCAGACGAGTTGGTGGCGAGTTATCGCCGTCGTGGCGCCACAGTAGAACGCAGCCTGAATAGCGACAACATCACCTGGACTGTCAGCGCAAAATTGCCTGAATGCGAACATCCGGCGCGTACGCCAAGAACCTTTCGACAAAAGGTCTGGGGGTGAGCATGGCTAAATTACCTCGCCGCAAGTGTGCCAACAAAGAATGCCGGCAGTGGTTCCACCCGGTTCGCGACACGCAGACTGTCTGCGGTTATGAGTGCGCCAGCGCCGTCGGGAAAGAGCAGACCAGAAAAGCCCGTGAAGACGCTAAGCGCAAAGAGTCCGCCAAACAGCGCGCTACTGAGAAGAAAGAGCGAGCCGCCTGGCGCCAGCGTAAAGCTGCAGTTAAGCCGCTGAAGCACTGGGAGGATTTAACCCAGCGCGTCGTCAATGACTATATTCGCGAGCGTGACCATGATTTGCCATGCATCAGTTGTGGGACGTTCGACACCGTCCAGTGGGAAGCCGGGCATTACCGCTCACGTGGGAAAGCGTCACATCTCCGCTATCACGAAGACAATATCAGTAAACAGTGCCACCACTGTAACGTTCAGCTGTCGGGCAATCAGCAGCAGTACCGCCTTGGCCTTATAGAGAAAATTGGGGCTGAGCGCGTCGAGGCGCTCGAAAACAACAACGTTCCACACCGATACACCATCGAAGAACTCGAAGCCATCAGAAAACATTTCGGCGCCCTGAGGCGTCACCTCGTCAAAATCAGGGAGGCTGCATGACAGCACAATATTTGGAATATGTCCGTCAGCAACTGATTATGGCCACTGCCGACCTGAGTGGTGCAACGAAAGGGCAGTTGATGGCGTGGCTTGAAAACGCGCAGTTCGATACGGGAAAGTTTAAACGTAAAAAGCCTCGAGTGCTGGATGAAGTGACCGGGAAAATGATTACGCTGGATAACCCGCCAATCCCCGGTAAACAGTCGCATGCCAAGGGATCGCATATTCCGCTGGTGCAGCCGGTTGAATACTCCACTGCATCGTGGCGCCGTGCACTGATGACGCTCGAAGAACACCAGAAGGCCTGGCTGCTATGGAACTACAGCGAGAATGTGCGCTGGTGCTATCAGGTTGAAATCACTCAGTGGGGTTGGCAACAGTTCAGCCAGCAACTGGCCGGGAAGAGGGTGGCAAAGAAGACTATCGACCGGTTGTATCAGTTGATATGGCTGGCGGCTCAGGATGTGAAAGCGGGACTGGCTGGTCGTGATGTTTATCAGCAACAGGACTTAGCTGCTATGTGTGATGTCAAACCGGACAACTGGAGCCACAATTACGCGGACTACTGGCGAGTTATGTGCAGCATCTTTAAGGGGCTCGATAGCGAATCCTTGCTTTGTACTGTGAGAACACGATCACAACAAAAGACGACTTTTTCGCAGCAGGGTATTGCAAAAGTCAATTAAATAGCATACATTTAATATAAATCTGATATCGTCGCCATAGCTTTGATTGTCGACACAAAGAATTCAAGCCCGAGGTTAACGCCTTGGGCTTTTTTATTTGCGGTACGCCGCACACAGAACCCACTACCTGGGACCCTTCGGCCAGAGAGCCGACATTGCCTTACCCTCATCTTCCCGGTCTGTCGCCGGGTTTTTTATTCAGGCCGCAGACAATCAATTCCAGATGCCACGTAGCTATCGTGTCTGACGGCCTTTCCCCACTACACAAACAGCACCCCGTTTTTTCGGAGGTGATATGGCTAAACGTATGCAAGATAAAGAAAGCATTGCCGGAGTGTCATGGCTGATTGTCCTTGCTCTGTCATGCTGGGGCGGGCTTGTCCGATACCTTATTGACGTGAAGCAGAACAAAGCCACCTGGAGCTGGATTAACGCACTGGCGCAAATCGCAGTGTCCGGATTTACCGGTCTCATTGGTGGCCTGATCAGCGTAGAGAGTGGGCTGAGCCTTTACATGATCCTGGTTACGTCAGGCATCAGCGGGGCGATGGGCTCCGTGGCACTGACGTACTTCTGGGAACGGCTGACGGGGATGAAGAATGCAAACCAGTGATAAAGGCATTTCCCTGATCAAGCAGTTCGAAGGCTGCAAACTCACCGCGTACCAGGATAGCGTTGGCGTCTGGACGATTGGCTATGGCTGGACTCAGCCTGTCGATGGAAAACCAATCCGCGCCGGGATGACGATTAAGCAGGAAACAGCAGAACGTCTGCTGAAGACCGGGCTGGTCAGCTACGAAAGCGACGTGTCCCGCCTGGTTAAAGTCGGCCTGACTCAGGCGCAATTCGATGCTCTGGTGTCGTTCACTTACAACCTCGGCGGTCGGTCTTTGTCAACTTCTACGCTGCTGCGGAGGCTCAACGCCGGTGATTACGCTGGCGCTGCCGATGAGTTCCTGCGCTGGAATAAAGCTGGTGGCAAAGTCCTGAACGGGCTGACCCGTCGGCGTGAGGCGGAGCGCGCTCTGTTCCTGTCGTGATTAGCGCACTGGTTAAGCGTTACTGGCTGCAGTTGCTGGTGGTGGCGTTAATCGGCGTGCTGGTGTTCTTCGTGAACCACTACCGCGAAAACGCCATCACCTACAAAGACCAGCGCGACAAAGCCACCAAGAATCTCCGCCTGGCTAACGACACCATCAAAGACATGCAGGTGCGCCAGCGTGATGTCGCTGCGCTGGATGCCAAATACACCGGAGAACTGGCTGATGCGAAAGAAACCATTGAGCGTCTGCATAGCGATGTCATTGCTGGCCGTAAGCGGCTGCAGCTCAACGCAAACTGTCCCGCGAACGGAACGACCAGCACCGGCAGCCTGGGCGATGCTTCCGGCCCCCGACTTACAGACTCCGCTCAACGGGATTATTTCACCCTCAGAGAGCGAATCGCCACAGTAACGAAGCAGGTTGGCTATCTGCAGGAATACATCAACACGCAGTGCCTGAAATAACCTGGCACTGGAAACCAACAAACAGGAGTACCGCATGGCTAAGTTTTACCCTCGAATTACCGCTTTCTTTGCTGGGTGCTGGGCGTTTATCGCATCTCTCTCTTTCGACAACTTCTCCCTGTCCAGAACGAAATGCACTCTTCGGCGGGCGGTAGAATATGTGGTTAGTGCCGCATCCCTAAGTGCACTTCCTGACAAGGCGGAATGGCGAATCGTAGAGCGAATGTGCAGCGAAGACGTGCGAGAGAAAATCAATATCTTTGGCGCCCACCCTCGCAGCACTGGCGCATTGTGCAGCCCGTTACTGTAGTTATTACAGAAGCTCTTCAGTGAGGGGCTTCGATAATGAATATCCCCTAGCGCGGATAAACTGAAAATAACCCCGATCGCGGATAAAGAGGCTCTTAATGTCCGACACCTAGGGAAGGTGCGAACAAGTTCCTGATATGAGATCATCATATTCATCCGGAGCGCATCCCAGAGGGACATCATGAGC
>NZ_JAWPBF010000041.1:0-5195 GCF_033341895.1 Citrobacter sp. HN-141
GGTAAGCAGAGTTTTTGAAATGTAAGGCCTTTGAATAAGACAAAAGGCTGCCTCATCGCTAACTTTGCAACAGTGCCGCGCGACGAGCAGCAGCACCAGGAGCAGAAGCACGTCGAGAAAAAGCAACAGCAGATCGAGCAGCGCCCACGGCGGGCCGCTCGCATCGGATAAGTCGAAAAATCCGGCTAAAGTGGCCGAGCTGCACATCAGGCCGCGCGGTTTTCCTCCCTGATCGCCGGCGCGGTTTCTTCCTCCCTGAACCGCATGCAGACTTGCCGCCTCGGACACCCCGAGGCGGTTTTTTTTCGCCTCGCTCGAGCATCGCCGCATCCGACGATGCCGAGACGACCAGGCCGCGCACGTCGAGCTGCAGCATCGCCATTGCCGACGATGGCACCAGGTCGCCGGCGGTGGCCACCGACCTCGAGCTCGCATCGCCACATCCGACGATGCGCGCCGGCGTCGACCATCGCCAGGTCTGACGATGGCGGCCGCCCTGCCCTGGATCTCGCATCGCCATTTCTGGCGATGAGATCCACGGAGCGGCCATTTAGACCCGCCAATAACGACCCGGCCAAGATAAATCGCATGACGGCCTTTTTGGCCGGGGGTAGCATGACCGGACACTTTGCGTATGCCCAAAGGAGCCCGCAAGTATGCGCAGGACGAAGCCAGTAGCCGCGCCGATGGTGGCGCGGGTCTATCTGCGCGTCAGCACCGACGCGCAGGACTTGGAACGCCAAGAGGCGATCACTACGGCCGCGAAGGCCGCCGGCTACTACGTCGCCGGCATCTACCGTGAGAAGGCATCCGGCGCACGCGCCGACCGGCCTGAGCTGCTGCGCATGATCGGCGACCTACAGCCCGGCGAGGTGGTCATTGCCGAGAAGATCGACCGCATCAGCCGCCTACCTTTGCCCGAGGCCGAGCGCCTGGTGGCCTCGATACAGGCCAAAGGCGCAAGCCTGGCCGTCCCTGGCGTGGTCGATCTATCCGACCTGGCGGCCGAGGCCCAGGGCGTCGCCAAGATCGTGCTGGAAGCCGTGCAGATCATGCTTTTTCGCCTGGCCTTGCAGATGGCCCGCGACGACTACGAGGACAGGCGCGAACGCCAGCGCCAAGGCATTGAGTTGGCCCGCCAGGCCGGGCGGTACAAGGGCCGCCGTGCTGATCCGAAGCGCCGCGCCCAAGTTGTCGCGCTGCGCAAGTCCGGCTACAGCATCAACAAGACCGCCGAGCTGGCCGGGTACAGTGCGGCCCAGGTGAAACGGATATGGGCCGAGGTCAGCCAGGCCGAAGCGAAGCAGCACGGCGCGTTCGTGGAGGACGCATTGACGGAAGCCGATGCCCTGGCCGCTGTCGGCCAGGATGAGCGCCAGGAGGAAAGGGCATGAAGAAGCCGAACCAAGACGACGAGCCGTTTTTCATCACCGAGGAGATTGCGGCCGAAATGATCGCCGGCGGCTATGAGTTCGAGCTGCCGCCCATTCCTTGCACCATCCGCCTACGCGACGTGCTGGAGCGCATGACCGATGCTGAGCTAGCATTGCAGCCGGGCGAGATCGCCGACCAGGAGCGTGAACGCTGCCGGCGCAAGCCGTGTTCAACCTCATGATCTGGTCATGGTATTTTTCATGGCACTGAGCCTGATAGTTCTTGCAAATTGTTGTCACTAAAGGGTTTTGTGTGCTTGTTTACAATCGAGTGGGAGTGACGGGCACTGGCTGGCAATGTCTAGCAACGGCAGGCATTTCGGCTGAGGGTAAAAGAACTTTCCGCTAAGCGATAGACTGTATGTAAACACAGTATTGCAAGGACGCGGAACATGCCTCATGTGGCGGCCAGGACGGCCAGCCGGGATCGGGATACTGGTCGTTACCAGAGCCACCGACCCGAGCAAACCCTTCTCTATCAGATCGTTGACGAGTATTACCCGGCATTCGCTGCGCTTATGGCAGAGCAGGGAAAGGAATTGCCGGGCTATGTGCAACGGGAATTTGAAGAATTTCTCCAATGCGGGCGGCTGGAGCATGGCTTTCTACGGGTTCGCTGCGAGTCTTGCCACGCCGAGCACCTGGTCGCTTTCAGCTGTAAGCGTCGCGGTTTCTGCCCGAGCTGTGGGGCGCGGCGGATGGCCGAAAGTGCCGCCTTGCTGGTTGATGAAGTACTGCCTGAACAACCCATGCGTCAGTGGGTGTTGAGCTTCCCGTTTCAGCTGCGTTTCCTGTTTGCCAGCCGGCCCGAGATCATGGGGTGGGTGCTGGGCATCGTTTACCGCGTCATTGCCACGCACCTGGTCAAGAAAGCGGGCCATACCCACCAAGTGGCCAAGACGGGCGCGGTCACCCTGATCCAGCGTTTTGGATCGGCGCTCAATCTGAATGTTCACTTCCACATGCTGTTTCTCGACGGTGTGTATGTCGAGCAATCCCACGGCTCAGCGCGTTTCCGCTGGGTCAAGGCGCCGACCAGCCCAGAGCTCACCCAGCTGACGCACACCATCGCCCACCGGGTGGGTCGCTATCTGGAACGGCAAGGCCTGCTGGAACGGGATGTCGAAAACAGCTATCTGGCCTCGGATGCGGTGGATGACGACCCGATGACACCCCTGCTGGGGCACTCGATCACTTACCGTATCGCTGTCGGTTCACAGGCGGGGCGAAAGGTGTTCACTTTGCAAACTCTGCCGACCAGTGGTGATCCGTTCGGTGACGGGATTGGCAAGGTAGCCGGGTCCAGCCTGCACGCCGGCGTGGCGGCCAGGGCCGATGAACGCAAGAAGCTCGAACGGCTGTGCCGGTACATCAGCCGCCCGGCGGTATCCGAGAAGCGGCTGTCGTTAACACGAGGCGGCAACGTGCGCTACCAGCTCAAGACGCCGTACCGGGACGGCACCACGCACGTCATTTTCGAACCATTGGATTTCATTGCAAGGCTGGCCGCCCTGGTACCGAAGCCCAGAGTCAACCTAACCCGCTTCCACGGGGTGTTCGCACCCAACAGTCGGCACCGGGCGTTGGTCACGCCGGCAAAACGGGGCAGGGGCAACAAGGTCAGGGTGGCTGATGAACCGGCAACACCAGCACAACGGCGAGCGTCGATGACATGGGCGCAACGGCTCAAGCGTGTTTTCAATATCGACATCGAGACCTGCAGCGGCTGCGGCGGCGCCATGAAAGTCATCGCCTGCATTGAAGACCCTATAGTGATCAAGCAGATCCTTGATCACCTGAAGCACAAAGCCGAAACCAGCGGGACCAGGGCGTTACCCGAAAGCCGGGCGCCACCGGCTGAGCTGCTCCTGGGTCTGTTTGACTGACGAGCCTGAAGGCCAACGATACCAATCAAAATGCTGCGTTCACAGCGCCGCGGCAGGGATCCGCCGTGCTGGTTGTCGGAAAAGGAGCCGCTAGTGGGAAAGAGGAGGGTAAATTTTCAGCGTTGCTGGCTCCCCGTCAGCCGGATTGGGTTGCATCGCAGGGGTGTCGAAAGAGTCAACTGCGGTCCAAAGCTGTTGGACTTGGGTGAAAAGGGCGTTTATTCTTCCTATACGTTGTCGGCAGCGGGCCAAAAAGGAATACGTCCATGCCCATCGAGGTGAAACCGGCTGTGAGCGCGGGTTCAAGCATATAGCCCGACAGGCGCGTATCCTTGCCGATCACGACACGATGGCGGTGGTCACCGCGACGAAAGACACGGCCAGCCGCCATGCCGACGCGCAAGGCGGTTTCCGCCGTCATCGCGCCTTCGTTGGCTTTGCCACGAATACCGTCTGTGCCGAAATATTTGCGCACCATAAGGTCGATTATCCTGTCGTCGGGTCGCCCTCAAAGGGGACATGCCTGCTGAACCGCGAATATAGAGAAATATCCCGAATGTGCAGTTAACGAATTCTTGCGGTTTCTTTCAGCGCCGCCAATACCGCCAGCCCGTCGCGCAAGGGGCGCGGCTCGTGTGTGCGGATGAAGTCAGCTCCACCTGCGGCGGCGGCAAGCTCTGCAGCGAGTGTCGCGGCCCCGACATCCCCCGGACCACGGCCTGTGAGCGCGCGCAGAAAGGATTTGCGCGAAACAGACAGAAGCACCGGCAAATCGAAGCGCAGCCGCAATTCATCGAACCGCGCCAGCACCGAGAGCGAGGTTTCGGGAGCAGCCCCCAGAAAAAACCCCATGCCGGGATCAAGGACAAGGCGGTTGCGTTTGATACCGGCACCCGTCAGCGCCGCGATGCGCGCGTCAAAGAACGCCGCAATGTGATCCATGATGTCGCCAGCGGGTGCCTCGCGCCGATCCGCCTGCCCGTCTTGCACCGAATGCATAACGACGAGTTTGGCAGATGATTTCGCCAATTGCGGATAGAACGCAGCGTCTGGAAAACCGCGAATATCATTGAGATAGGCCACACCACGCGACAAGGCATAGGCTTGCGTCGCGGGTTGATAACTGTCGAGCGAGACGGGAATGCCATCTGCCTTGAGCGCGTCCAGCACCGGCGCGATACGCGCGATTTCTGTGTCGGACGAAACAGGCGCGGCGTCGGGATTGCTGGATGCCGGACCGAGGTCGATCACATCTGCCCCCTCGGCCATCAGCTTACGCGCCTGCGCAATGGCTGCGTCTGGCGCCAGATACCGGCCTCCATCGGAGAAACTGTCCGAGGTTATGTTGACGATGCCGAAAATGATGAGCGATTTATTCATGGGGGCTTCTATAATAATAATCGAGCATGAGTCTCATACGGATGCTCGGGTCGAAAGGGAATCCCCAGGCGAGTAACCTGTTTGCGGTGATCCATTAGCTGCAGGAGCAGAATAGCATACATCTGGAAGCAAAGCCAGGAAAGCGGCCTATGGAGCTGTGCGGCAGCGCTCAGTAGGCAATTTTTCAAAATATTGTTAAGCCTTTTCTGAGCATGGTATTTTTCATGGTATTACCAATTAGCAGGAAAATAAGCCATTGAATATAAAAGATAAAAATGTCTTGTTTACAATAGAGTGGGTATCGGAGACGAAGAAGGACAAGGTACATGCTGACCGATACCAAGCTGCGCAATCTCAAGCCCAGGGACAAACTCTACAAAGTGAATGACCGGGAAGGTCTCTATGTGGGGGTCGCCTCAGAAAACGGAATCTATGGTCACTCCCGTTTTTGCAACACCGATTTTGACGACAAGTTGGCTTGCTTGAATCTATCCGG
>NZ_JAWPBF010000042.1:0-4492 GCF_033341895.1 Citrobacter sp. HN-141
CGCCATAAACTGCCAGGCATCAAATAAAGTGAAGAAGCCCATCCTGACGGATGGGCTTTTTTGCGTCTGTGCGGGATGAAACCCGCCGGATGCGGCGTGCCGCCTTATCCGGCCTACAGCCGTTGTTACCTGGGTGTAGGCGCTGATAAGCGCAGCGCATCAGGCACATCACATGCAAAGCCATATCCTGAACCTCCATAACACAAGCCATCCTGCGGTATATGCGGTAAACTAGGCGCGATTTTGCATCAGGAAAGCGTCTATGAATCACTCCCTTAAAGCCTGGAATACCTTCGGCATCGATCAACAAGCTAACGAACTTGTCTGCGCCGAAAATGAACAACAATTACTGAATGCCTGGCAATCAGCCAATGCATCGCATCATCCAGTACTGATCCTGGGCGAAGGGAGTAACGTCCTGTTTCTTGATACCTTCCAGGGTACGGTGATCGTCAACCGTATTAAGGGTATTGAGATTACAGAACAACCTGATGCGTGGCACTTGCACGTAGGCGCGGGTGAAAACTGGCATCATCTGGTCCAGCATACGTTGCAGCTTGGTATGCCTGGGCTGGAAAATCTGGCACTCATTCCCGGCTGCGTGGGTTCATCGCCAATCCAGAATATTGGTGCCTATGGCGTAGAGCTGCAGCGCGTCTGCGAATACGTAGACTGCGTAGAGCTTTCGACTGGCAAACATCTGCGCGTTAACGCCGCAGAATGTCGTTTTGGTTATCGTGACAGCATCTTCAAACATGAATACCAGGATCGCTTCGCAATTATTGCTGTTGGTCTGCGTTTGCCTAAACAGTGGCAGCCCGTTTTGACTTACGGTGACCTGACGCGTCTGGATCCTGCAACCGTGACGCCTCAGCAGGTTTTTGATTCTGTCTGCCATATGCGTACGACAAAACTGCCCGATCCGAAAGTAAACGGTAATGCAGGAAGCTTCTTTAAAAACCCGGTTGTCACCGCAGATATTGCGCAGGAGCTCCTGGCAAAATTCCCGACTGCACCTCATTACCCGCAGGCCGATGGTTCAGTGAAGCTGGCCGCTGGCTGGCTTATCGATCAGTGTCAGCTCAAAGGTATGCGCATTGGTGGCGCAGCGGTACATCAACAGCAGGCACTGGTGCTGATCAATGCATACCGTGCGACCAGTCAGGATGTGGTGCAACTTGCACATCATGTACGCAAAAAAGTCGGTGAGAAATTTAATGTCTGGCTCGAACCAGAGGTCCGGTTTATTGGCTCGCAGGGTGAAATGAATGCTGTGGAGATCATTGCATGAAGGATAATACCGTCCCTCTGACGCTTATTTCATTACTCGCTGACGGCGAATTTCATTCCGGTGAGCAGCTCGGTGAAAAGTTGGGAATGAGCCGTGCCGCAATCAATAAGCATATCCAGACGTTACGCGACTGGGGGGTTGATGTCTTTACTGTTCCAGGTAAAGGATACAGCTTACCGGAGCCTATCCAACTATTAGATGCCTCCCTTATTCATTCTCAACTGGATGGCGGGAATATCTCTGTTCTGCCGGTTATCGACTCAACCAATCAGTACCTGCTGGATCGAATAGGTCAACTGGAGTCAGGGGATGCCTGCGTCGCTGAATATCAGCAGGCCGGGCGCGGCCGCCGTGGTCGCAAATGGTTTTCACCGTTTGGTGCCAACCTGTACCTTTCCATGTTCTGGCGGCTGGAACAAGGACCGGCTGCCGCGATTGGCCTGAGTCTGGTTATTGGTATCGTCATGGCTGAGGTTTTACGCGATCTGGGGGCGGATAAAGTCCGTGTGAAATGGCCTAATGATCTCTACCTGCTCGATCGAAAACTGGCCGGTATATTGGTTGAGCTCACCGGGAGGACTGGTGATGCCGCGCAAATTGTTATTGGTGCCGGCATTAACATGTCTATGCGTCGGGTCGAAGAGAATGTGGTTAATCAGGGGTGGATTAACCTGCAGGAAGCGGGTATCAACATTGACCGCAATACCCTTGCTGCCCGACTGATACGTGAGCTGCGTGCTGCGTTGGTACTGTTTGAGCATGAGGGCCTGGCGCCGTATCTGTCCCGCTGGAAAAAACTGGATAACTTTATCGACCGCCCGGTAAAACTTATTATTGGTGATAAAGAAATATTTGGCATCTCTCGTGGAATAGACGCGCAAGGTGCATTACTGCTTGAGCAAAATGGCGAGATCAAACCCTGGATGGGTGGAGAAATATCGCTAAGAAGCGCTGAGTAATAAGAAGGGGAGCATCGGCTCCCCTTTTTTATTTATTTTCTTAACCTGACTTGCTCAACGGCATGATTGGCGCTTTTGGTCATAATCAAGCTGGCTCTTTCACGAGTTGGCAAAATATTTTGCTTTAAATTCAGCCAGTTAATTTCTTTCCATAGCGATGTGGCGGTGTTGATTGCCTCGTCTTCCGACAATTTCGCATAGTTATGGAAATAAGAGTCTGGGTTGGTAAATGCCCCTTCGCGGAATTTCAGGAAGCGGTTGATATACCACGTCTGGAGTAATTCTTCTGGCGCATCAACATAAATAGAAAAGTCGACAAAGTCAGAAACAAATACATGATGCGGGTCGTGGGGGTAATCCATTCCGCTTTGTAATACATTTAACCCTTCGAGAATCAATATATCCGGCTGGGCAACCGTTTTGTCGCCATCAGGGATCACATCATAGATCAGATGAGAATAGACCGGGGCAGTGACGTTAGGGACGCCTGACTTTAGGTCGGAAACAAATTTTACCAGACGGTGCATATCATAAGACTGGGGGAAGCCTTTCTTCTTCATGAGTCCGCGTTCTTTCAACACCTGGTTTGGGTGAAGGAAACCATCGGTCGTAATCAGCTCAACTTTGCGGTGCTCTGGCCAGCGGCTCAGCAGTGCCTGCAAAACGCGCGCGGTTGTACTTTTACCCACCGCAACACTGCCTGCAATACTAATGATATAAGGAATACGCTGGCCGTTTGTGCCTAAAAATTGCTCCAGAACAGCCTGGCGTCGCAGGTTTGAACTGATGTAAAAATTTAGCAAACGCGATAGAGGCAAATAAATCTCAGCAACTTCTTCCAGCGATAAGTCTTCGTTAATGCCTTTCAGACGAGCAATCTCTTCCTCGGTCAGGGTCATCGGCACTGAATCACGAAGCGCAGCCCACTGGTTGCGATCAAACTGTAGGTAAGGCGACGTTAACGCTTGCTCTTTTATACTCATACGCATGGTCTGGCTGTCATTGCTATATCAGGTCAGTGATAAAAAACGAAATCATCCCCGGCACGCAATGGCACGCACATTTCAGTTAATTTGGACAATGGGCAGGAGGGTAACACCAGATGAGGGGGAATAATAAGAAAAAATCGTCCCCTGAAAAGCATTGTGACGAGTATTCCAGATGTATAAAGATGTGCTTTCTCTCTGCCCGGACGTGAATAACGGAGCAAAACCCTCTCCGGTTATAACGCCCAACGTTGGAAATTTGTGCAATTCAGACAAGAAATAGATTATTTATCGGACGTATAGTGCAAAATGTGAGCGGAAGAACATTTTATGCAATTTTTTAGTTGCATGAGCACGCAGGTATCCATAAAATGCGCGCTACTTGATGCCGACTTAGCTCAGTAGGTAGAGCAACTGACTTGTAATCAGTAGGTCACCAGTTCGATTCCGGTAGTCGGCACCATCAAGTCCGGTGGGGTTCCCGAGCGGCCAAAGGGAGCAGACTGTAAATCTGCCGTCACAGACTTCGAAGGTTCGAATCCTTCCCCCACCACCACTTTCTGGCAGCGTTATCGCCGCCTGAGTTGGTTAAAAAATTTAATCAGCTCAAACATAAAAGAGAGAAATCTCTTTTTTGTTACAGAAAGAACTGGGTAGCCGAGTTTCAGGATGCGGGCATCGTATAATGGCTATTACCTCAGCCTTCCAAGCTGATGATGCGGGTTCGATTCCCGCTGCCCGCTCCAGACGTGCTGATATGGCTCAGTTGGTAGAGCGCACCCTTGGTAAGGGTGAGGTCCCCAGTTCGACTCTGGGTATCAGCACCACTTCACTTCTCCTTCCCGTTTCTCTCTGTTTACTTTTAAAAGCATTCAACAGCTCAGGTATATTGCCTGGTTGATGTGGTGATATCACCGATTTATCCGTGTCTTAGAGGGACAATCGATGTCTAAAGAAAAATTTGAACGTACTAAACCGCACGTTAACGTCGGTACTATCGGCCACGTTGACCATGGTAAAACAACGCTGACCGCTGCAATCACTACCGTTCTGGCTAAAACCTACGGCGGTGCTGCTCGCGCATTCGATCAGATCGATAACGCGCCGGAAGAAAAAGCACGTGGTATCACCATCAACACTTCTCACGTTGAATATGACACCCCGACTCGCCACTACGCACACGTAGACTGCCCGGGCCACGCCGACTATGTTAAAAACATGATCACCGGTGCTGCGCAGATGGACGGCGCGATCCT
>NZ_JAWPBF010000043.1:0-4479 GCF_033341895.1 Citrobacter sp. HN-141
TGAATGGGTTCATGTGCAGCTCCATCAGCAAAAGGGGATGATAAGTTTATCACCACCGACTATTTGCAACAGTGCCACAGAAAATTACCTGAACTGCGTCAACTCGGAGTCTGGCCGCGTGCGCGTGGAAGCAAAGCGGGCGAGCGAAGAATACGGGCGAGTGCTGCGGCGCTATCCGCTGAAACCCGGCGAGACGGTCGAGCGTCCGCAACGCGGGGAAGTCGTCAGCAGCTCCGGGGTTCTCCCCCCACTGGACCCAGGCGAATACTAAGCGCGGCGGTGTGTAATAGACGGAGCGCGAGGCGACTACTGGTCAGGGTTTGCGCAAGGCGGGTGTGTAATAGACGGGAGGGGATCGATCCGGCGATCCAGCCTGTGGATAGTCCGTCTATTACCCACCCGGTTCCGTCGTTTACCCACCCAACCCCGTCTATTACCCACCGGAAACCGTCTATTACCCACCGAGGGGTTCTATAAGCAACTGATAATGAAGGTAAATTTTGCCTTCTGATTCCCTAAAACTCTTTAAAACAAAAAAAACATATATAAAACGTGTAGCCCTGGGGAAAACAGCCCGTGGAATTATGGACAATCCGGCAAGCCGGATACCTGCCTAACCGCTTCGCGGTTCCCCATTGACAGGCCAGGGACAACCGCGAGCGGTTGCCCCCACCCTGCCAACAGGTCGGCAGTTGCCCACAATACCACCGGCTCAAGCAACAGGATTTTTTTATATTTTTGTTTTTAAAAGAAAAAAGCGGCCGTGCTCTAGTGGCATGGCCGCGTTACGTGGTCCTATCAGGGGCTTGTGGCTCTTGCGCCTCCTCGGATCGACACAAGTGCCGATCACTGCGGCGGGGCGCTCCTGGCTCAAGCTGAAAAGCGATCAGTATCCGCACCAGTGGCGACGGCGTTCCCTCCACGCATTCGGGCCGGGCCTCCACTCAACGGCTAACCCCTCGGCCATGAGGGTTTGCCCCACGTCCCGCCCGTCGATCAGCAGGTGAACAAGGCGGCGGTCGTACTTGTCGGCTTGGCCGGAATCGACAACCTCGATGCGCTGAGCGTTGGCAACCAGTTCGCGGAGGCGTGCGGTTGCCTCGCGGCCCTTCGTCAGCTCGGCGTCGCACCTGGGCTTGTAGGTTTCCGGGGTGTCAATCGACAGCAGGCGCAAGCGTTGACCGTTGTATCGTAACCGTCCGGTGATTCCACCTTGAGCCAAATCGCCTGCCGACCAAAAGGCTCGAAGCTTACCACCCGGTCGATTCCGGTCAGATCCAGAAACGCCTCGTCGATGGAGTAGACATCCACTCTCGATGCCAGAGCTTCCAGGGTCGTCATCACCCGCCGGCTTATATCGCCATTTGTGTGGAATAGAGAATCAATTGGAACGGGGGCTTTGCTCGCCCCCCCTTGAACTTCTCATACCCAACCTGTTTGGCTATAGCTACTGAGGAGATCGCGGTGGCCCACCAAATCTTCCGGTCATCCTGTTCAATTACACCGCTAGCCGTACCCAGGAGGTGCCGCAGCGCCTCCTGGAGGCAGAAAGGCGTCGAGCGTATAGGTTGCTGGGCATGCGCGGCGCAAGTTCATCAGAAAACTCAATCCAAGGGCAAGATCGGCCGAGCGGAGATGGCACTGACTCTTATCAACAAGCTCTACGGCATCGAGCGCGACATGGAAGAGGCGGGCGATGCCCAGCGATACCAGACGCGCCAGTCGCAAAGCCAGGCTTTCCTGGAGCAACTGAAAGCTAGGCTGGACAAAACCCCTCCCCAGGTCACGTCGTCAAAGTGCCTTGGGCAAGCAATCAATTGCCTTGCGAGCAACTGGTTAAAGCTGATCCGCTACATCGAAAGGGGGACACCTGCCCATCGACAACAACCCTGCCGAGCGGGCGAGCCACCTTCTCATGTACATATGACCAAAGCGTCGCCCGTCTCCTCCCGTTATGTCATGCCTACCCACGACGGAGTATTGACGGTCTCTGTGCGCCAGAGCATAGTTTTCCCGAAGGGCGCTTAGGTACATATCTTCATGTGCTGTCCAGGCGCAGTTGCGTTTAGAGTACGTGTCCAATCAGTTTTAAATGGGTGTGAACATGAGAGCAGAAACTGAATCGCGGATTTTTTCGGTGGATGAATATGTTCGTCCGTCTAACGGCGAACCGATTCGTTCGGTTGTTCTGGAAACCAATGACTCTGTCGTCGTTGTTTGGCACGCCCACCCTGGGCAGGAAATAGCTTCCCATGTACATCCTCACGGCCAAGATACTTGGACGGTTATCTCAGGTGAAGCCGAATATCATCAAGGTAACGGCATAGTCACTCATCTTAAAGCTGGAGATATTGCGATCGCAAAACCTGGGCAGGTACATGGTGCAATGAACTCTGGCCCCGAACCTTTTATATTTGTTTCAGTGGTTGCGCCGGGCAATGCCGGTTTTGCGTTGGCTGAGAAATAGGCGAAAGGCCTGAGAGGAAACTGATGAATACACGATTATTTACGTTCGCTGGTGGAGAAACGGGTGTTTGGCGCGTTGTTCGGATGGATGCCGTGGCGGGAGCCCCTCTCCCTGGAATCCCCCGGCTCGACGTAGCCGCTGGCTCTGTTTCGCCGCAGCCTTTGGGCACCAAATGGCTTCTTCGCGGGATAACGAGTAACGAGCGTTATGTCGTGCGTGAAGAGAAGGATCGTCTCGTGGCGAAGCAGCCAAGTTTGGGTCGAGCAGAGGCCACCTGTGCCGCCCTGATCCCTATCCGGAAAAACCCCTCATGGTGGGGACTGGCTCAAGACGAACGCCGGAAGATTTTTGAGGAGCAGTCCCGTCACATTCACATTGGGCTCCAATATCTCCCTGCTGTGGCCCGTCGTCTCCACCATTGTCGGGACCTGGGCGAGAGCGAACCCTTCGACTTCTTGACGTGGTTCGAATATTCCCCGTCTGATGAGCCGGGCTTTAACAGGCTTTTGGCCGAACTCCGGGCCTCGGTGGAGTGGAAGTATGTCGACAGAGAAATCGACATCCGGCTAGTGCATGAGCCGGCCTAGTATCAGGTTTAACTGCGATCTCCGTGCGGCATACACCTGCGACACCCGCAGCCCAGCAAAGCCCGGAAAATCTAGTGTGTCTAATAACTTAGGAGTAACACGACACGTATGCCTAGCGAGCCACCAGTCGCTTGGGAAATTTTCTACTTATGGCCTCCTCTTTCTCTCATCGATCTCCCAGGGCATATCCTGCCGTCTAGAGTTGGCACCTTGTCCAGCTTTCGAAGAAGGCTCTCCATACACGTCCGGCCTACACCTTGTTAGGTATGGCTGGTTTCCAGTTGTGGGGCAATAGCTCGTCGATGGCGTTGTTCTTCTGTGTCGGCAGGCGAGTCAGCACATCCTTCAGGTAGGCATAGGGATCATGCCGATTCAGCTTCGCTGACTGTATTAGGGTCATGACCGCAGCCGCACGTTGACCACTGCGCAGTGAACCCGCAAACAGCCAATTGCTGCGCCCCAGCGCCCAGGGTCGGATCTGGTTTTCCACCCAGTTGTTGTCGATGGGCACAGCGCCATCGTCCAGGTAGCGCGTCAGCGCTTCCCAACGTTTGAGGCTGTAATCCAGGGCTTTGGCCGTGCCGGAGCCATCCGGCACTTTCTGGCGATGGGCCAGCATCCACTGATGCAGCGCATCGGCAAGGGGTTTGGCTTTGGTTTGCCGGATTTCCCGCCGCATATCCGGTGGCAGATCTTTGGTTTCCCGCTCGATCTCGTAGAGTCCACCGATGTATTCCAAGGCCTTGGCCGCCAATTCGCTCTTGTTGGCCTCGTGCAGGTCATAGAACTTGCGCCGGGCGTGGGCCATACAGCCGATTTCGGTAATGCCGTTGCCGAACCCGGCCTTGTAGCCAGCGTAATCATCACAGACCAGCTTGCCCCGCCAGTCACCCAGGAAGGTTCGGGCGTGTTCGCCTGCACGGCTGGGTGCGAAGTCGTAAATAGCTGCCTTCAGGTCGGCAAACGGTGTGGTGCAGTAGGCCCAGACGTAGGCCTTGTGGGTTTTCTTCTTGCCCGGGGCCAGCATGCTGACCGGGGTTTCATCGGCATGCAGAACACTGTGTTCCAGCAGAGTATTTCTCAACGCATCCACCAGCGGCTGCAACTGCACACCACAGGCACCCACCCATTCGGCCAGGGTGGAGCGCGGGATTTCCAGGCCGGCACGGCCGAACATGCGTTCCTGACGGTACAGCGGCAGATGGTCGGCATACTTGGCCACCAGCACCTGGGCCAGCAGGCCAGCGGTGGGGATGCCTTTGTCGATCACCTGCGGTGGCACCGGTGCCTGGATCAACGTCTCGCAGCTGTCGCAGGCCCATTTGCCCCGGATGTGACGTTCAACGGTGGGCACTGTTGCAAAGTTAGCGATGAGGCAGCCTTTTGTCTTATTCAAAGGCCTTACATTTCAAAAACTCTGCTTAC
>NZ_JAWPBF010000044.1:0-3665 GCF_033341895.1 Citrobacter sp. HN-141
GTAAGCAGAGTTTTTGAAATGTAAGGCCTTTGAATAAGACAAAAGGCTGCCTCATCGCTAACTTTGCAACAGTGCCCGTTTTTCCGATGTGCCGAAATGCCCGCTTACCAGGGTGTGCAGCTCATTCAGAATATAATCATACATCTGATAATGCGCTTTCCACGGCTCCTGTGTGGCATTGACATAAAACCCGGCACCCTGGCCGAGATCGTACTCTTTATCATCCGCCACCTGACTGCCGCGCGGACTGGTATCCGGCGCGACAATCACCAGGCCGTGTTCCGCTGCGTAACGCTGTGCCCCGGCTTTGGTGATAAAATTCTGCTCGTTGCAGGTCAGCCCGGAAAGCCAGTACAGCACAGGACATTTCTCTGTTTTTGCCTGCGGCGGCAGAAACACGGAAAAAGTCATCGGCGTGCCGGTCACCGCAGAGTGGTGACGCCAGACTTCCTGGCTGCCGCCGAAACAGACGTGATGTTCAATCCGTTCCATAGTATCTCCCTGAATACGTTATCAGTAATGAATGACTGTGCGGATGGATTTGCCGTCGTGCATCAAATCAAAAGCTTCATTGATTTTATCCAGTTCCATGGTGTGCGTGACAAACGGCGCCAGCTCGATTTTGCCGCTCATGGCATCTTCCACCATTCCCGGCAACTGGGTACGCCCTTTCACGCCGCCGAACGCCGTGCCTTTCCAGACCCGGCCGGTCACCAGCTGGAACGGACGGGTTGAAATCTCTTTTCCGGCACCCGCCACCCCGATAATTACCGACTGCCCCCAGCCACGGTGCGCACTTTCCAGCGCCGACCGCATCACATTGACATTGCCGATACATTCAAAGGTATGATCCACACCCCATTTGGTCATTTCGACCAGCACCTGCTGAACAGGTTTGTCATAATCATTGGGATTAATGCAGTCTGTGGCGCCGAACTGTTTTGCCAGCTCAAACTTGGATGGATTGGTATCGATGGCAAAGATGCGCCCCGCTTTTGCCTGACGTGCGCCCTGCACCACGGCCAGCCCGATACCGCCGAGGCCGAATACCGCCACAGAATCCCCTTCCTGTACCTTCGCGGTATTGTGTACCGCGCCGATCCCGGTGGTCACGCCGCAGCCGAGCAGGCAAACCTGCTCCGCATTGGCCTGCGGATTGATTTTCGCCAGTGATACTTCCGCCACAACGGTATATTCGCTGAATGTCGAGCAGCCCATATAGTGATAGAGCGGCTGACCGTTATACGAAAAACGGCTGGTGCCGTCCGGCATCACGCCTTTGCCCTGGGTTTCGCGGACGGCAACACAGAGGTTGGTTTTACCGGAGGTACAGAAATCACACTCGCCGCACTCGGCGGTGTACAGCGGGATCACATGGTCGCCCGGTTTCACACTGGTCACGCCCTCACCGACCTCAACCACCACCCCGGCACCTTCATGGCCGAGCACCACCGGGAACAGACCTTCCGGATCATCACCGGAAAGCGTGTAGGCATCGGTATGGCATACCCCGGTGTGACTGATTTTCACCAGCACTTCACCTTTCTTCGGCGGTGCCACATCAATTTCAACAATTTCAAGGGGTAAACCCGGCCCGAAGGCGACTGCTGCGCGTGATTTCATAACGGTTCCTCTGTGTCTGAGGCTTATCATGGCAGGCGATAAGCACGAATGCCGTCCACCATACCGCACAACAGCGCTGCCTGTATAGCGCCGGTCAGCAGGTGGCCGCCACCGGTGCCGGTTTTCTGATCAGCAGACAGATTGCCAGCAGCAGACCGTACAGTGCCGTGCCAATCAGCCACACCGTACCGTCCGCACTCTGCTGTGTCTGACTGAAAATAAAAGCAAACAGCAGCGGGCCCGCCACGCCGGTCAGATTGGTCAGGCTGACCAGCACACCCTGTAGTTTTCCCTGATTTGCCGCCGATGCC
Source organism: Citrobacter sp. HN-141 (assembly GCF_033341895.1). Taxonomy (NCBI): domain Bacteria; kingdom Pseudomonadati; phylum Pseudomonadota; class Gammaproteobacteria; order Enterobacterales; family Enterobacteriaceae; genus Citrobacter; species Citrobacter sp. HN-141. Next base: position 1,935 of record NZ_JAWPBF010000044.1, read on the forward strand.
CCGGCAGAGATAATGCCCTGCAATGCAGGCAGTGCAATTCCGCCGCCTGCCAGCAGGATCAGGACCGGATACACCATCCATCCGGAAGTGATAGCAGACATCAGTAAAAACGCGGTGGCATCGGCAATAAATCCGGCGAAAATAATGGTTTTCTCACTCAGCCGTTTTGCCAGCGCCCCGGCAACCACCGCCTGAAACAGTGCATGCATCGCCCCGAGTCCCGCCAGTGAAAAACCGACCGCCGCGCTGTCCCAGGCAAAGCGGCTCTCCGTAAACAATACCCAGACAGTGGCCGGGATCTGCCCGATAAGCTGCGCGGTAAAAAAGACAAACAGCAACAGCGCCAGAGGTTTAAGCAGTGTGATAAAGCTGATACCTGCGCTTTCTTGTTTCTGCTCCGCCGGTTTTTCTTCTGTCTGTACCGCCGGTTTAAAGATAAAAAAGACCATCAGAAAGGTGCAGGCATTCAGTATTGCCGCAATGACAAACGGCAGATGCGGTGAGATATCCCCCGCCAGTCCGCCGATAGCCGGCCCGGCAATCAGCCCGGCACCAAAGGCCGCACCGAGACGGCCGAACCAGGCGGTACGCTCGCTGACCGCCGTGCTGTCCGCCACTACCGAAGCCGCAACCGCGCCGGTGGCACCAGTGATCCCGGAGATAATCCGCCCGAGATACAACATCCACAGCACATTGGACAGTGCCAGCAGTGTGTAATCAAACGCGGCACCCGCCAGGGATAACAGCAGCACCGGTCTGCGCCCCAGCTTATCTGACCATCTGCCCAGCAGCGGAGCAAAACAGACCTGCATCACCGCATACAGCGCCAGCAGAATGCCGTAATGGTTTGCCACATCCGCTTCCGGGAGATATTCCCGCAGCAGTGACGGTAATACCGGCATGATCAGACCAATTCCCATCGCGTCCAGCAGTGTAATCACCAGCGCGATGACAGCGGGTTTATTCATTTTTCAGATCCTGTGTTAATTCCCTATCATTGATAGAGTTGGAATATATCCCTATCAATGATAGAGTGTCAATCTGAAAATCGGAGGAGACGGTCATGGCACGGCTGAACAGAGAATCGGTTATTGATGCGGCACTGGAACTGCTGAATGAGACAGGGATTGACGGGCTGACGACCCGCAAGCTGGCGCAGAAGCTGGGAATAGAACAGCCGACACTTTACTGGCATGTGAAAAATAAACGGGCGTTACTGGATGCGCTGGCGGTGGAGATCCTGGCGCGTCATCATGATTATTCACTGCCTGCGGCGGGGGAATCCTGGCAGTCATTTCTGCGCAATAATGCAATGAGTTTCCGCCGGGCGCTGCTGCGTTACCGTGACGGGGCAAAAGTGCACCTCGGCACCCGCCCTGATGAAAAACAGTATGATACGGTGGAAACCCAGTTACGCTTTATGACAGAAAACGGCTTTTCACTGCGCGACGGGTTATATGCGATTTCAGCGGTCAGTCATTTTACCCTTGGTGCCGTACTGGAGCAGCAGGAGCATACTGCCGCCCTGACCGACCGCCCTGCAGCACCGGACGAAAACCTGCCGCCGCTATTGCGGGAAGCGCTGCAGATTATGGACAGTGATGATGGTGAGCAGGCCTTTCTGCATGGCCTGGAGAGCCTGATCCGGGGGTTTGGGCACTGTTGCAAATAGTCGGTGGTGATAAACTTATCATCCCCTTTTGCTGATGGAGCTGCACATGAACCCATTCA
>NZ_JAWPBF010000045.1:0-3043 GCF_033341895.1 Citrobacter sp. HN-141
TAAGCAGAGTTTTTGAAATGTAAGGCCTTTGAATAAGACAAAAGGCTGCCTCATCGCTAACTTTGCAACAGTGCCGCAGTTACTGAAAAAGGTCCGCCATTTTATGGAAACCGCCAGCCCATTCCCCGGAGGAAAACATGGTCAGGCAAAAGTGTAGCGGTATTAGGCGCAGCTATTTAGTCAGCAGCACCACGCTGTGAGGCGCCAGCTCACGCATTAGCGCCCCAATAATGATCATCAACAGACCGACCGCCACGCTATCACGCTCGCGAATATGACGAGTGATCCAGCCTCCCGCCAGCGCCAGTCCGCCCATCGCGACCATCGGTAATGCGGTAAGAAGAGAAGCCACAGTAAAACTCATGCCGCTGGCCGCACGTAATTGCGGGAGTAAAGGCCCGATTGACGTGAGTAGCGGACGCATATTCAGGCCAATCAGCACCAACACAAGGAGCATCAGACCCGTACGAGGAGATTGATTCATATTGTTCTTTGAGCCCGGCGCGGATAACGCGCCAGGCTTTACTCGGGTTTAGAAAGGTTTTGTCGGCAGATATTTGCCATCAAGCGTAATCACCGCGCGTTCACCGCCTTCCGGGTCAGCCACTTTTTTGACATCCAGCTTGAAGTTAATGGCGCTGATAATGCCGTCGCCAAATTTCTCATGCACCAGCACCTTCAGCGTAGAGCCATACACCTGCAGGATTTCATAGAAGCGATAAATGGTCGGGTCAGTGGGTACGCGATCGTCAATACTGCCGCGCAGTGGGATCATTTGCAGAAGCAGCACCGCATCTTCATCCAGTGAGAGCTTTTCACCAACCAGACGCGCCGCATCAGCCGGCAGTGCATGCTGCCCCAGCAAGGCCGCGGTAACAAAAGCTTCAGATAAGCCCGTACCATCGGTGAGTTGCGCAAAGGTCAGATCTTTTTTCGCTTTGATAAGCAGAATCTGGTCAGCCAAAGAGAGGCGAATATCGCGGTTAATTTGTGCGTGGATCATAATGGAACCTCCTGTATAGAGAGAAAAAATTAAGCTGCGGTGAGGCTGCGAAGCGGCATCGCGCAGGTATTTGGATTTTCGGCAAGCGAGACAAACTGCCCGCTGGCACCGTTGTAGGCGGCAATATCGCCACGTTCGATGTCGTAAACCCAGCCGTGTAATGCCATCCGCCCCTCTTCCAGCGCCAGGCGTACTGACGGGTGGGTCTGAATATTGGCCAGCTGTGCGATAACGTTTTCACGCACCATTGATGCGGTTTTCGCCTGCAATGAAATATGCGTGCGTGATTCATTCACCACGCGGGCTGAATCGGCATAGCGCAGCCAGTGGCTGACGGCGGGCATACTGTCCAGGCAATGGCATCCGGCGATGGCCGTCATGGCGCCACAGTCAGAGTGACCACATATAACAATGTCATTTACTTTCAAAACCGACACGGCGTACTCCACCGATGCGGTAACGCCTCCCGGTTCCGGGCCATAAGAAGGAACAATGTTGCCCGCATTACGGATGACAAACAGATCGCCAGGCTCACGCTGCGTCACCAGCTCCGGCACCAGGCGGCTATCTGAACACGATATAAAAAGCGCGCGTGGGTTTTGCTGGTTTGCCAGCGATCTGAAAAGCTCGGCGCGTTCGGGAAAGACGCTGCGCTGAAATTTCAAAAAGCCATCAATAATCTCTTTCACGATTGTTCCTCTGTCTCACTATGGAATGGACACAGGCTACTCGCTACGTTCCATAAGATAAAAGACTCATTTATAATCAAGTCTATTGGTAAAACTTATGGGAAAGATGATGCTGTTACGACATATTCACTACTTTCTGGCAGTCGCTGAGCATCGAGGCTTTACCCGTGCCGCCACGGCGCTTCACGTTTCGCAGCCCGCGCTTTCTCAGCAAATCAGACAGCTTGAAGAGTCACTTGGCGCGCAACTGTTCGATCGCAGTGGTCGCCATATTCAGCTCACCGATGCTGGCGAAGCCTGGTTGGGTTACGCGAAAAATGCGCTGAGATCGCTGGAAGAGGGAAAGCGGGCAATTCATGATGTCGAGGATTTGAGCCGTGGCTCACTGCGTGTCGCCGTTACCCCCACGTTTACCTCGTGGCTTATCGGGCCGCTAATGGCGAGGTTTTATGCGCGCTATCCCAATATCACCCTTGCGTTACAGGAGATGTCGCAGGAAAAGATGGAAGAGCTGCTGCTCAACGATGAACTGGACATCGGCATCGCATTTGATGATGTTCATTCGGCAGACATCGACGTACTGCCGCTACTGAAGGAATCCCTTGCGTTGATGGTGTCTGAAAGCCATCCTCTGGCGCAACAGGAGTGCGTAGCCTTGTCACATCTTAATAATGAACGACTCATTTTACTGAGTGAGGAATTTGCGACGCGCGAACAAATTGATCGCTATTGCCGCCAAAGAGATCTGCATCCGCAGATAGTAATAGAAGCAAACTCTATCAATGCCATTCTGGAACTGGTGCGTCGTACAACGCTCGCCACCCTGCTTCCATCGCCAATCGCCGCGCAAAATGAGGGATTAAAAGCCGTTTCACTGACGCCGCAGTTGCTGGAACGAACCGCCGCGCTGATGCTACGCAAAGGCGCGTGGAGAACGGCCGCCGTGAAGGCATTTACGGCAATGGCGCAGGAAGTGACGAAAACGTACACCCGGTAACATTGAATTTCGCACGCCAGCAGGCGATAGTGCTTTTTTGACTGAGACAGAAGACGAGTATGACATCAACCGCACTCTCATCGACACTCAAAGGCGGCGCGCTGATCCTGTTGCTTGCCCTGATTTACACCGGCCTCTTTACCGCTGACCGCACGACCTGGCTCATGGAGGTCACCCCGGTCATTATCATTGTGCCGCTGCTATTGTCCACGCATCGTCGCTACCCGCTGACGCCCCTCCTTTACACGCTTATCTTTTTCCACGCGCTTATTCTGATCGGCACTGTTGCAAATAGTCGGTGGTGATAAACTTATCATCCCCTTTTGCTGATGGAGCTGCACATGAACCCATTCA
>NZ_JAWPBF010000046.1:0-2941 GCF_033341895.1 Citrobacter sp. HN-141
TTTGCTCTTTAAAAATCTGGATCAAGCTGAAAATTGAAACGACACACTGTTTCATTTCTCCGTAATAAGAAATGAAAAATGGTGTGTTCGAGTCTCTCAAATTTTCGCAACACGATGGTGTTTTACGAAACATCTTCGGGTTGTGAGGTTAAGCGACTAAGCGTACACGGTGGATGCCCTGGCAGTCAGAGGCGATGAAGGACGTGCTAATCTGCGATAAGCGTCGGTAAGGTGATATGAACCGTTATAACCGGCGATTTCCGAATGGGGAAACCCAGTGTGTTTCGACACACTATCATTACGTGAATACATAGCGTAATGAAGCGAACCGGGGGAACTGAAACATCTAAGTACCCCGAGGAAAAGAAATCAACCGAGATTCCCCCAGTAGCGGCGAGCGAACGGGGAGCAGCCCAGAGTCTGAATCAGCATGTGTGGTAGTGGAACGGTCTGGAAAGTCCGGCGATACAGGGTGACAGCCCCGTACACAAAATCGCATGTGTTGTGAACTCGAAGAGTAGGGCGGGACACGTGGTATCCTGTCTGAATATGGGGGGACCATCCTCCAAGGCTAAATACTCCTGACTGACCGATAGTGAACCAGTACCGTGAGGGAAAGGCGAAAAGAACCCCGGCGAGGGGAGTGAAAAAGAACCTGAAACCGTGTACGTACAAGCAGTGGGAGCCTCTTTATGGGGTGACTGCGTACCTTTTGTATAATGGGTCAGCGACTTATATTCTGTAGCAAGGTTAACCGAATAGGGGAGCCGAAGGGAAACCGAGTCTTAACTGGGCGTTAAGTTGCAGGGTATAGACCCGAAACCCGGTGATCTAGCCATGGGCAGGTTGAAGGTTGGGTAACACTAACTGGAGGACCGAACCGACTAATGTTGAAAAATTAGCGGATGACTTGTGGCTGGGGGTGAAAGGCCAATCAAACCGGGAGATAGCTGGTTCTCCCCGAAAGCTATTTAGGTAGCGCCTCGTGAATTCATCTTCGGGGGTAGAGCACTGTTTCGGCTAGGGGGTCATCCCGACTTACCAACCCGATGCAAACTGCGAATACCGAAGAATGTTATCACGGGAGACACACGGCGGGTGCTAACGTCCGTCGTGAAGAGGGAAACAACCCAGACCGCCAGCTAAGGTCCCAAAGTCACAGTTAAGTGGGAAACGATGTGGGAAGGCACAGACAGCCAGGATGTTGGCTTAGAAGCAGCCATCATTTAAAGAAAGCGTAATAGCTCACTGGTCGAGTCGGCCTGCGCGGAAGATGTAACGGGGCTAAACTGTGCACCGAAGCTGCGGCAGCGACACAATGTGTTGTTGGGTAGGGGAGCGTTCTGTAAGCCGTTGAAGGTGTCCTGTGAGGGGTGCTGGAGGTATCAGAAGTGCGAATGCTGACATAAGTAACGATAATGCGGGTGAAAAACCCGCACGCCGGAAGACCAAGGGTTCCTGTCCAACGTTAATCGGGGCAGGGTGAGTCGACCCCTAAGGCGAGGCCGAAAGGCGTAGTCGATGGGAAACAGGTTAATATTCCTGTACTTGGTGTTACTGCGAAGGGGGGACGGAGAAGGCTATGTTAGCCGGGCGACGGTTGTCCCGGTTTAAGCATGTAGGCGGGAAGTTTAGGTAAATCCGGACTTCTTTTAACGCTGAGGTGTGATGACGAGGCACTACGGTGCTGAAGTAACAAATGCCCTGCTTCCAGGAAAAGCCTCTAAGCATCAGGTAACACGAAATCGTACCCCAAACCGACACAGGTGGTCAGGTAGAGAATACCAAGGCGCTTGAGAGAACTCGGGTGAAGGAACTAGGCAAAATGGTGCCGTAACTTCGGGAGAAGGCACGCTGATGGTAGGTGAAGCGACTTGCTCGTGGAGCTGAAATCAGTCGAAGATACCAGCTGGCTGCAACTGTTTATTAAAAACACAGCACTGTGCAAACACGAAAGTGGACGTATACGGTGTGACGCCTGCCCGGTGCCGGAAGGTTAATTGATGGGGTTATCCGTAAGGAGAAGCTCTTGATCGAAGCCCCGGTAAACGGCGGCCGTAACTATAACGGTCCTAAGGTAGCGAAATTCCTTGTCGGGTAAGTTCCGACCTGCACGAATGGCGTAATGATGGCCAGGCTGTCTCCACCCGAGACTCAGTGAAATTGAACTCGCTGTGAAGATGCAGTGTACCCGCGGCAAGACGGAAAGACCCCGTGAACCTTTACTATAGCTTGACACTGAACACTGGTCCTTGATGTGTAGGATAGGTGGGAGGCTTTGAAGTGTGGACGCCAGTCTGCATGGAGCCGACCTTGAAATACCACCCTTTAATGGCTGGTGTTCTAACGTAGACCCGTGATCCGGGTTGCGGACAGTGTCTGGTGGGTAGTTTGACTGGGGCGGTCTCCTCCTAAAGAGTAACGGAGGAGCACGAAGGTTAGCTAATCCTGGTCGGACATCAGGAGGTTAGTGCAAAGGCATAAGCTAGCTTGACTGCGAGAGTGACGGCTCGAGCAGGTGCGAAAGCAGGTCTTAGTGATCCGGTGGTTCTGAATGGAAGGGCCATCGCTCAACGGATAAAAGGTACTCCGGGGATAACAGGCTGATACCGCCCAAGAGTTCATATCGACGGCGGTGTTTGGCACCTCGATGTCGGCTCATCACATCCTGGGGCTGAAGTAGGTCCCAAGGGTATGGCTGTTCGCCATTTAAAGTGGTACGCGAGCTGGGTTTAGAACGTCGTGAGACAGTTCGGTCCCTATCTGCCGTGGGCGCTGGAGAATTGAGGGGGGCTGCTCCTAGTACGAGAGGACCGGAGTGGACGCATCACTGGTGTTCGGGTTGTCATGCCAATGGCATTGCCCGGTAGCTAAATGCGGAAGAGATAAGTGCTGAAAGCATCTAAGCACGAAACTTGCCCCGAGATGAGTTCTCCCTGAG
>NZ_JAWPBF010000047.1:0-2410 GCF_033341895.1 Citrobacter sp. HN-141
TTGATGGTCTTGAACAATTGGCGGGCCAGTTGATGCTGCTCCAGCAGGTGGCGGAAATTCATGATGGTGGTGCGATCCGGCAGGGCGCTATCCAGGGATAATCGGGCAAACAGGCGCATGGAGGCGATTTCGTACAGGGCATCTTCCATGGCACCGTCGCTCAGGTTGTACCAATGCTGCATGCAGTGAATACGCAGCATGGTCTCCAGCGGATAGGGCCGTCGGCCATTGCCCGCCTTGGGATAAAACGGCTCGATGACAGCGGTCATATTCTGCCATGGCAGAATCTGCTCCATGCGGGAGAGGAAAATCTCTTTTCGGGTCTGACGGCGCTTAGTGCTGAATTCACTATCGGCGAAGGTGAGTTGATGGCTCATGATGTCCCTCTGGGATGCGCTCCGGATGAATATGATGATCTCATATCAGGAACTTGTTCGCACCTTCCCTAACTTTGCAACAGTGCCTGTAATATCTGGCGTATTTATACTGCCGCAGCCTTGGACAGTTCGTGGTTTACGTAACCGGTATTGTTCCCACGTTTCGAGCTTTCCAGAACGACCTTCAACCCTCACCATCGGCCCTGCCAATGACAAGTTTGCCCACAAGGCAGTCTCGGAGATTCTTTTCGACCCATCAGCAACTTATGCCTAAGTCACCGGCGGCTTGCCTGCCACACATTGAACATTACAGACCAATTAGCACTTTGTCACCGGGGAAAGATGTAAAGATTATGTATAAATAGATTGGCTTAGAAGTGACATTTCAACTTTGGAGAAACAGGTGACATTTTAAACTTGCTTTAACAAAATTTTGGGACTGACCGAAACAAAAAGGCCAGCCCCGGAGGGCTGGCTATTCAGTACAGGGCAATGACAGGTTTCTTGATGCCGCAGGCGTGAGCGTAGCGGGTCAGTGTGTCGATGCTGGCTTTGGTGATGTTGTTTTCCAGGCGAGAAATAACCGGAGGTGTAACCCCCATGCGTTCAGCAACCTGCGCTTTTGTCAGGTTGTCATGCTTGCGCCATTCAGCAAGCAGCTCCCTGAGCTTTTCCTTACGTTCTTCTTCCTGCCATGCAGCGCGATATTCATCGCCCTGCATCCACTCGTTATGCAGTTCTTTATGGCTTACCAGTTTCATTAAGTACCTCCGCTAACCGCTTTTTGGCGAGATCGATTTCTTTCGCTGGCGTTTTCTGTGACTTCTTGATGAAAACACGGAGCATGATGATGGTATTGCCTTTGTGGTATACCCAGATTCCCCTGGCTATGTCCGTCCCCATCGTGCGGATCTCAAAAAGTCCATCGCCCAGGGGCTTCGTGTCCGGCTCCCGCAGTAATCGGGCGTCATACTCCAGTTTGCCGATGAGACGGTCAAACTTCACCCTGATTTTTACGGGTAATGCTGTGGCTTCTTCCCTGGCTTCCGGGTGATAAACAACGCTAAACATGTGACCTCCCATTTCTATTAATATTAACCTATAGGCTAATTTCAGACAAGGTAGAATTAACCTATAAGCTAATTTTGTTGGCAGTTATCGTGGCTACCCGGTCACTACCCTGTTAGCGTGAGTTTTCGTTCCACTGAGGAACGGGGATTTATGCGCGTTAGCGCATGTAAGGCGGCAGGATGAAATGACAGGTAGCACCGAGGGTTAGCCGCCGATACCAGTGAGGGATCGAAAGGGATCGCCTATCCATCCCTTCACCCTGCAAAGCCATATTCCGCTAAAAGCGGCTCAGAGGCTTTTGTGCGCGGTCGGAGTGGTCACAACAAGGCGAAGCCGCAGTTGGGGCGTATCTCCGCGTTAGCGGGTCGTAAGAGCCGCTTACGAGCGTGTAAGCTGATTCTTCAGCGATATTTGCTGACGTATCCGGCGTGGCCGGATTTGTCCAATCCCTCGATGGCTAACAGGCGAGCTGTTAGCCATCGAGGGATTCCGTTCTGAATGCCCCGCGCTTTAGCGTGGGGAGCTACTTTTGAGGCGCTCGCGCCGATGCTGTTCGGTTATCCACTTTTTAAAGGGGATAACAGTAATGTCTTTTATTTTTTGGTTTATCTTTTAATACGTAAGTAATTAAAAGATAAACCAAAAGAGTATTTGCGCCATCTCGTTTGCACTTCATTATCACTTACCCACAAGCTATACAGCAGTTGTGGTGGGTCTACGCCGGAACCGCCGAAAAATCCGTCATTCCTGTAGGCGGGATGGGTTGGATTTCGAAAATTATTGTACGTTAAGGCTGTTTTTTGTACTGAGGTTTATTGCAGACGTGCAGAATCCCCGCCAGCTAAGGCGGTAGTAGGCGGGGATCAGGCAAAGGTTAGGGAGTAGTAGGGGTCCGCTTGGAAAACGGAATCTATGGTCACTCCCGTTTTTGCAACACCGATTTTGACGACAAGTTGGCTTGC
>NZ_JAWPBF010000048.1:0-2351 GCF_033341895.1 Citrobacter sp. HN-141
ACTGCACACTTTGCAGCCTTCAGGGCTTCCAGCTGATTTAGCCGGTTAGCTGCTTTTTTGCGGGCTTCGCCTTTTGCCATGCCATTTCCTATCCCAAAATCACCCAGGAAACCTAATACGGTGCGCCCGTCAAATTCGCCGGTTGCCTCAATTTCTTGTTGTACACTGCGCGTTTTTGCGATTTCCAGAGCTACCGCTTTGCAATCCATTGCGGAAGATTCTGGACCGGTGACGTTCGCGGCCTGTGGATATTGCTTTGTTGCGCATCCTGCCATGATCAGCGCTGCCGATAGGATGAATATTTTTTTCAAAATTATCCTTATTTTATTTAGGCATAGTTAAGAGATACCCATTTTATCGGCAGGAAATGAGGGTTTTTTAGTTGAATTTTGGGAGGGGCAAGGTTCCATATTGGTCGAGGATTCTGGAGCTGACCGGCAACGGCCAGCGCGGCTATGGGCCATGCGGTGGTTGAGCATAGAAAGGATCTTCTTGAGTTCCTTTTTTTCTACGCGTAATCTCTTGCTCTGAAAACGAAAAAACCACCTGGGGAGGTGGTTTTTCGAAGGTTAAGTCAGTTGGGGAACTGCTTAACCTGGTAACTGGCTTCAGCAGAGCGCAGATACCAAATACTGTCCTTCCAGTGTAGCCGTAGTTAGGCCACCACTTCAAGAACTCTATAGCACCATCTACATTAACTCGCTCTGCTAATCCTGTTACCAGTGGCTGCTGCCAGTGGCGCTTTGTCGTGTCTTTCCGGGTTGGACTCAAGACGATAGTTACCGGATAAGGCGCAGCAGTCGGACTGAACGGGGGGTTCGTGCATACAGTCCAGCTTGGAGCGAACTGCCTTCCCGGAACCGAGTGTCAGGCGTGGAATGAGAAACCGCGGCCATAACAGCGGAATGACACCGGTACACCGAAAGGCAGGAACAGGAGAGCGCACGAGGGAGCCACCAGGGGGAAACGCCTGGTATCTTTATAGTCCTGTCGGGTTTCGCCACCACTGATTTGAGCGTCAGATTTCGTGATGCTTGTCAGGGGGGCGGAGCCTATGGAAAAACGGCTTCGCCGCGGCCTTATCGTTTCCCTGTTAAGTTTCTTCCTGGCATCTTCCAGGAAATTTCCGCCCCATTCGTAAGCCCGCACCGCTCGCCGCAGCCGAACGACCGAGCGCAGCGAGTCAGTGAGCGAGGAAGCGGAATATATCCTGTATCGCATATTCTGCTGACGCGCCGGAGCCGCCTTTTTTCTCCTTCCACATGAAGCACTTCACTGATTTCCGCATCCGTGCCAACATAGTAAGCCAGTATACACTCCGCTAGCGCTACGTGACTGGTTCAGGGCTGCGCCCCGACACCCGCTAAAAGCACTGACGCGCCTGCGGCTTGCCCAACCCCGCGCCGTCCGGGAAAGAATTTCCCGATCGACCCGACGTTTCTGTTTACCTGTGATGTTAACGTTTGGATCTTTTTCCCGGGTTTACCTATTTTCTTCTAATGAAGCGTTCACAGCTGACGTTAATAGATGGGTGCTTTCATGTTTGGTTTTTCACCAGGAGAACTTATGAACCTTTGCCCCGATGAACGTCTGCTCTTTGTGCGGATGATTTCCGCTATGCTTCGCCGTTCGGGCGGTGATGCGGGTGCTGTTATGTTTGAGGCGTATCGCCATATTGTGTCCGATACCAATCAAGCTCGTCGTTCCTGCATGCTCGACCTGCTCGAAAGCGTCAGGCAGGACTATGTACAGGGTGGATGCGTGTCGCTTACACCAGATATGCTTTCCAGCTGAGTACGACGCAGAAAACCTACTGCGGTCCGACGCTGGGCTGACGGTTGCCGGCACGTGACAAACTCCAGGAAGAAGGGCTTCTTAATTTCCCGCTAAATACGTCGTGATAAAAGATCACGGCCTATACCTGGGGGGCATTATGAAACTGCCTAACGTCATTGAAGCTGTACTTGACTGTCTGTATCTGGCGGCAGAGCTGTGGGAGTGGCTGGAGAAGAATTTGCCTGTTTTTAAGGCATTGGCGCGGATTTTAGTGTGACTTTAACATCCATGCATCTGGCTGCATGACTATGCATCAGTGTAATATCCAGCGGCTGCGTTTCTGGTGTTTTTTCGTCATGTCTGTCGCCACTTTCTCGCGTCTGGCACCGGAAACGCAGCCAACCCCGTCTCAGCGGTGCGGGCAACGGATGTTATGGTAAATCCAGCTGATTGGCAGGTATAAAAAAAGCCCCGCAGGGCTTTTTTGTACCTTATTGAACTGCACACTTTGCAGCCTTCAGGGCTTCCAGCTGATTTAGCCGGTTAGCTGCTTTTTTGCGGGCTTCGCCTTTTGC
>NZ_JAWPBF010000049.1:0-2011 GCF_033341895.1 Citrobacter sp. HN-141
GCGTTGCTGTTTCGCTCCTGGCGTTGTGGCAGTTTTTGGTGGCGGGTGGGCGTTGAATGGCTGGTTCGATCCGCGCGCGATCCTTGTATTTATACTTAAGGGATAACTCTGGCGATAAAAAATGGCATCAAGCCTTGCGTACCAAGGCTTCGGGGCTTATTTGCGTTGTAGAAGGTTTTGGAAGTATTCTGTTGGGAGTGGTCGCCTTAAAAGCGACCCCCGCAACGACGGCCATCGTTCGGGGGTGTGACCACCTGCAGAAATTCGATTCGAAGCGACAACCAACAGGTGATACGGCAATGATAACACGTCAAATGAGCCATCGCCCAGCATGGGACGGTGTGCATGCAAAACCCTAAACTCCAGAACCTCACGGATTACTCCCCCTCAGACGCGCCCTGGGACGCTCACAAAAGCGTTTCTGACGACGTAGGTGGGATTTACCTTCTCGCAGCCGAATATGAGCGCTACGGGGCGCGTATGGCTTCCTGTGGCGGTTTACTGAGGTTTGGTTGGTCTACCCTCAAAGAAACTGGAGAAACTCGCCTTAGGCTACGTGAGGCGCATTTCTGCCGTGTCCGGCACTGTCCTGTCTGCCAGTGGAGGCGATCCCTGATGTGGCAAGCCCGTTTTTATCAGTCCCTGCCGCGTATTGTTGCGGATTATCCAGATGCACGCTGGATGTTCCTGACCCTCACAGTGCGAAACTGCGCGATCGGGGAATTGGGTGAGACACTTAACCGAATGAACATGGCCTTCCAGCGACTTAAGGATCGCAAAGAGTTTCGACCTGTTCAGGGCTGGATCCGCACCACGGAAGTTACACGTGGAAGTGACGGTAGTGCGCACCCGCACTTTCACACTCTGATGATGGTTCCTCCCTCAATGTTCACGCGAGATTACGTTAAACATGACCGCTGGGTAGAGCTTTGGCGAGAGTGTTTGCGTGTGAATTACGATCCGAATGTTGATGTTCGAGCAGTAAAACCCCGCAAGCCTAAGGACGGAGAATCATTGGCTTCTGCAACTGCGGAACTTGTACGGGGCGCAGTGGCTGAAACCCTGAAATATTCCACGAAGCCGGCTGACATGGTTGCTGATCCTGAATGGTTCCTCGAATTGACTAAGCAGACACATAAGCGCCGATTTGTGGCTACCGGTGGCGCACTCAAAGACATACTGAAACTCGATCAGGAAACTGATGCCGATATGGTAATCGGGGATGATATTCCCGAAGGCGATGATGATGGTTCACGCATTGCTTTTGAGTGGAAAACCGAATCCAAAAAGTACCGTCGCTCACCGTCAAAAGATAAAGCTGAATCAGACTGACAGGGTGTCGGGGCGCAGCCCTGACCACGACGTTTTTGAGAGGGCGCCGCTTGTCGGCGGTACTCCAAAAACACATCTTGTCCTATTGGTTCTACTCCGATGCAGGATAGGGCTAACGCCGCAAAGTGACGTCACTCAATTACTGAGTTCGGTTTCCGAACTCAGTTGGGACAAGATGTGTTTTTGGTACACCGCCATCACGATGTCGGTGCCAAAAACGATTCGTCAGGGCTGCGCCCCGACACCCTGCCAACACCTCACGCAGTCAGATTAAAATCTGCCAGCGCTCGCCGTTTCCGAAATCGTCAAACTCTAAATCGTGGGGTCCCGCTGGCTTGCCAGTGGGTTCCGATTTAGTGATTGACGACATTGCTGATTGAAAAATTGGCTGAGGTGGTTGGATTCACGAAGTGAGGCCAACCACCTGAAAGACGGTTTTTAATTGTCTGGTACCGGATACAACCAGAACGAATGGAGTTGGTTCTGTCGTGATGCGAAAAAGTATGGGTTCGCAAATCACAGACTAAATAGATTTACCCAATTCCATTCGAGTGAGGTTGTTATGTTTTTTGAGGTTCTTAATCATGTTGATAGTGCGTTGAGCGTTGCTGTTTCGCTCCTGGCGTTGTGGCAGTTTTTGGTGGCGGGTGGGCGTTGAATGGCTGGTTCGATCCGCGCG
>NZ_JAWPBF010000050.1:0-1672 GCF_033341895.1 Citrobacter sp. HN-141
ATCGGTGGAGCTGCATGACAAAGTCATCGGGCATTATCTGAACATAAAACACTATCAATAAGTTGGAGTCATTACCATGATAATAGTGTCTCGTTGTGTCTGGATAAGCGGATATAACGGCGTCCACCGGTATTTCTTTAATTAAAAAAATGATGTGTATGACTGATTTGTCTTGTGATAAATATCCTTAACAGACGGCGAGCTCGTCCGCCCATTTTGTTGCGGCCTGCATGGTTTCTATAACAGTGAACTCGCTGATATTGAGGGTATTACATATTTTCGCGGTTTCCTCCCAGTTAAGTTTCTCATAACATAACGACAGGGTCAGTATGTCAAAAAGTTCACCTTTATGTTCACAAAGCGCGGCAGTTACGTTTTGCGGGATTGAAATCTGTTTAATTAAATCGTCCATGGGGAGTTCAAGAATGACATCCAGCAATGAAAACAGACCGCATATAAATGCGTTATAGGATAATGAAACATTATTTATTTTTCCGGCAATTAATTCGCAGAATTTTCCGCGAACCATGCTCAGATGATAAAGTTCACTGATGCCGGAACGCCCCATATTTGAAAGGGCGGCCACCGCAACAAACCGCCGGAGTTCTTTGCCCCCCATATACATCAGCATTTCTTTCAGGGTAAGATTGTCCGCCTGAATTATGCCATGTGATTTAAACAGCATGTTTCTGACGTAGCGCATGATTTTATATGACAGCGTCAGATCGGTTTTAAGCAGACGTTCGACCGCGGCAAAGTCCGGGTTTTCCCTGTTCACCTCCATCATCAGCCTGGAGAGTGGCAGGGGGTTCTGGGAAAGGCATTTATTTCTGAGGATTTCCGGGCGACTGAAGAAAAATCCCTGGAAAAGCGCGAAACCCGCCCGGCTGTAAAGCTCAAACTCGTCCCTTGTTTCCACTTTTTCAGCAAGGAATTTTATGCCCTGCAGAAGCTGACTTTTTCTGTGGATATATTGCCGGATATCTTCATAGTCATTGTCTCTGACATCAAATTTGATGACAGAAATATACTGCATAAAGCGGTCCCATTCATCATCCATCGTGAAATCATCGAGCGCAAGCTGGTAACCCCTGTCGTGCATATCCTTTACGGCACAGAAAAGCGCATCATCCGGGACTGCATTTTCCAGAATTTCGATGACCACTTTTTCATTCGGCAGCGTATCGCCCAGTCCGTTAATGATCATCTGGTGCGGCACATTAATAAAAGAACTGTGATTGTTGGCTATACGGGGAACAGGGATGCATAAAAACTGGTCAGAAATCATTCTGGACGTGGCGTATTCTGGTGAAACATCGGGAAAGGCATTGTTCATTCCGTCCCTGAAAAGCAGCTCATAAGCGACGGTCTGCATTTTTGTGTCAAAAATAGGCTGGCGTGCGATAAATGAATACATATTCCCGGTCCCCAGGTCAGCGTTATAATTTTTAGAAATGTAACCTTTCCATGCTTATAACACGCACTACGGGCAATAAATTTGATCCGGAGCACAACTCAAATCATAAAAGAACCGGGATGATGCGACATCACCATTCCCGACCAACAGAATTGTTCACTGATTTATTCCTTCCCTGCGGTGATGCTGCCAACTTACTGATTTAGTGTATGATGGTGTTTTTGAGGTGCTCCAGTGGCTTCTGTTTCTATCAGC
>NZ_JAWPBF010000051.1:0-1490 GCF_033341895.1 Citrobacter sp. HN-141
TGATAGAAACAGAAGCCACTGGAGCACCTCAAAAACACCATCATACACTAAATCAGTAAGTTGGCAGCATCACCATATCTACTTTAAGAATAGTTAATGATTTAAATAAAGACAGAAAATATCTGTTGATATCCGAATAAATAAGGATGCGTTCAAAGCAAAGAGCGAAATATACCCGTCATATTTCAAGTTGCCTATGCGTTGGCTGCGTTAGTTCACCTCAGCCACATCGTATCTGTGTGCCTGGGAATTCACTCCCCGGACTTCCTGCAACTGGAATTATTTAGGGCATACGAGAATTAATTAACATTTCATGCATCGCGAGAAACTCTTTTTGAACTAAAAAAAGAGGCGACTGCTTGCACCAAAATTTCAAGGAGATCGTTATGTCTAAAGCTATTTTTTTGGGTGACTCAATTTACCCCTGGCTAGGCATGCGAGAAATCCTACGTGGCTCATCATTATATATTGATATCGCGTACCATTCCTCCCAGACGCTTTCTGACGTCCAAACGCAATCTCATGAAACGGATTGCATCATTATTAATCCTGACAAATCAGATTTCTTAAAATATGCCAGGATTATCCGCAACATGGCTATACGACCATCCACAACGATCATCGTGTTAGCCGATGAAGCCACTTTTTCTATTTTTCAAACAGTGTGCGGAATGGCCCTGCAGTTCCTCGATCAGGACACCAGCCTTGATCAGCTATTGCAAACAATCACGCGTATCACCGATAACAAAAACACGCGCAATATAAAAGAGTTACAAACAAAAATAACGACCAACGAATTCAATGTGATGATGATGCTAGCCCGGGGGTGGTCACTGACACAAATCGCCGGCGTATCGCAAAAAAGTGAAAAAACAATCGGGGCGTACAAAAGCAACATTGCCAGAAAGCTGGGTAAAAGTAATACCCGGCTCAAGTACACCATTTCTCACTATAGCCAGCCGTAACTGACTTATTTAAGGATAGTAATCACGGTTAATTATTAACAGATTTTCTTTCGGCTCATTTTTTAATTCCGCCTGGCCCGGAAGGGATCGCTATTTTCGAAAATAGACATACCGGGTAGCACATCCGCGTGCCAACCATAGCCAACAACTCAACGTATTAACACATACATAACAGGAATGTAGACGAGGGTTATATATGAATAAGGTTTACAGCATTATTTGGAACGCGGCACTCGGTATCTGGGTTGTCGTTTCTGAATTAACCAGAGGTAAGAAGAAAAGCAGTTCACGTAAAACTGTTGCGGTACTGGCAGCCAGCGCATTAAGTGGCGCTACGATGATGGCTTCCGCGGCGCAGATTACCGCTACGGGCGAGCGAAATATTTCTGACGACTTCCAGAACGGTATTTCTGCGGGCGTTTATCAGGCTCCCCGCGACTACGGCTTCTTAGGTGATGCTGCCAACTTACTGATTTAGTGTATGATGGTGTTTTTGAGGTGCTCCAGTGGCTTCTGTTTCTATCA
>NZ_JAWPBF010000052.1:0-1200 GCF_033341895.1 Citrobacter sp. HN-141
ATCTCACTCCCCCTTGTATCTTGAAAAGTGGTTAAAATAACATCCGTGTGATTTGGCAAGGCTCATGCAGCACGAACTCCCCCTGGGGCTTAAAAAGCCCGCCGTGAAGCAATTGGCGCATGAGCTGAGCCACTCGTCTGAAACCCGAACAGTTGCCAGAACTTCAATTCGTATATGCAAGGATGGGTAATAATGAGTCAGCCAAATCAGATTTGTGTCGGTATTGATGTAGCAAAAGGAACTCTCGATATTTGCATGGGAGCCGGTAATACGTCCTTCACTGTAGTGAATGGCACCGATGGCTTTGAGCAGATTATTAATGCCCTTAAAGATGCCTCCGTCTCTTTGATTTTGATGGAGGCTACCGGGGGACTTGAAGCCGGAGTTGCCTATCATCTCCAGTCTGAGGGCTATGAAATAGCGGTAGTTAATCCCAGACAGGCCAGAGATTTTTGCCGGGCGATGGGATACCTGGCAAAGACCGACAGCATTGATGCCAAAGCTCTCGCACAGATGGCTGATGTCATTAATAACCACCCGGAGCGTGAACGTTTTATTCTTTCCCTGCCCGATAATGAACGTCAGGTTCTTACTGCCCTGGTGGTCCGTCGTCGCCAGCTGGTAACTATGCTGGTCTCTGAACGAAATCGCCTCTACACATCCCACCCAGCGGTGATGAAAAGCGTTGAGTGCGTTATTTGCGCCCTTAATGGAGAACTTGAACTCATCGATATTGAGATGAGGGAGCACGTTCGGAACCATTTCGTTGAGCTGTCGGAACTTCTCAACACCATCAAAGGCGTCGGTGACACAACAATTGCGAGCCTGCTTGCTGAGGTTCCTGAGCTTGGGACGCTTTCCAGAAGAGCAATATCCGCTCTTGTAGGCGTAGCCCCCATTAACAGGGACTCTGGAAAAATGCGAGGAAAACGGACGATTTTCGGTGGTAGAGCAAGCGTTCGCACTACTCTGTACATGGCAACACTGTCTGCCGTTCGCTATAACCAGGCGATTAAGACCTTTTATACGCGACTCGTTCAGGCTGGTAAGCCCAAAAAAGTGGCTCTTGTTGCCTCGATGAGAAAACTGCTTAGCATCATCAACGCCATGATCAAAAAAGGAGAAGGATGGGACAATTCTTTCCATAATTTGGCCTTTTAATTTGGTGGTGCTCAAGACAGTTGCTTCACGCCAATGCCA
>NZ_JAWPBF010000053.1:0-1156 GCF_033341895.1 Citrobacter sp. HN-141
GTTTTCCATGATAGTTCTCCGAATGAAAGCCTGTCCTCAGCATAGTACCGGGAAGGAGGGAGTGACCATCTCATTAATTATCCCACGCTAAGTCTGTTTTTTGTACAAAGCGGTATCGACTGTACGTAATGAGCGGTATTTTCCGGATCCCAGCTTAAGATTATTACGCCAGACGTAATCTCCACTCAGATTGATATGTTCCCAGCCCAGGGGAGAAAGATGAGAGACCAGTTGCTCATTTATCGGGATACCCTTTCGTTTTAGTGACTCAATAGCTCTTTCTATATATACCGTGTTCCACAACGTGATCGCTGCTGTCAGTAATGTCAGCCCGCTCGCGCAAGGGCATTACGGGCCTCACCCTTATTCAGCCCCGCCTGCACGCGTCGGCGCAGACCGGGATCACGGAACCAGTCCAGCATAAATAGTGTCCGTTCGATGCGGCCAATCTCTCTCAGCGCTTTGGCAAGTCCATTCTGTTTTGGGTAACTGGCTAACTTTTTCATCATCAGTGATGCGGTGACTGTCCCCTGCTTAATCGAGGTTGCCAGGCGCAATACCTCATCCCAGTGCGACTCAATGTCTTTGATATTCAGGCAGGTTGTTGATATGACAGACTGAAGCCCCGGATAGCGCTCGGCCTTTCCATGAATAAACAGCCGCTTGTCATGAAGATCACGGATCCTTGGCGCAAAAGCGAATCCCAGCAGGTGCATCAGGGTGAAAACATGTTCAGTGAAGCCTGCGGTATCGGTGTAATGCTCGGTAATTTCCAGATCGCTTTCATGGTACAGCAGGCCATCAAGCACGTGGGTTGAGTCGCGCACCCGGCTGATCACTTTGGCGTAGAACGGGCTGTATTGGTCTGAGATATGCGTATAAATCTGCACGCCCGGCTCCTGACCATATTTAAGATTGACCTGACCGGCATAACGTCCGTGACTGCCTACCCGAAAGTTCTGCCCGTCTGACGACGATGTTGTCCCGTCGCCCCAGAATGCGGCCAGAGGCCGCTCTTTCTGTGCGTTGACCAGCTCGGCCAGTGCCGCTGAATAAGTTTCATCCCTGATGTACCATGCCTGAATACCTTCGAGTGACGATCTTGTGGCCCCAGGGCAGGATTCCGCCATTTTTGTCAGCCCAAGGTTGATGCCGT
>NZ_JAWPBF010000054.1:0-1127 GCF_033341895.1 Citrobacter sp. HN-141
ATGGGTCTTCCCTTGTTGTGGTGGCTGAAGGCATGATAATGGTGTATTTAATCGCCAGAGGTCACCGCCATGGACGAAAAGTCCCTCTACGCTCATATTCTCAACCTGTCCGATCCGTGGCAGGTAAAGTCCCTTTCTCTCGATGAAAATGCCGGTTCTGTTACTGTCACTATTGAGATCGCTGAAAACACCCGGCTAGCCTGTCCGACCTGCGGTAAATCCTGTTCTGTTCACGATCACCGTCATCGTAAATGGCGCCATCTTGATACCTGCCAGTTCACCACTATTGTTGAAGCCGATGTTCCACGAATTATGTGTCCGGAGCATGGCTGCCTGACGTTGCCTGTTCCGTGGGCTGGCCCCGGAAGCCGGTATACGTTGCTATTCGAATCGTTCGTTCTCTCATGGCTGAAAATCAGCACCGTTGATGCTGTCAGGAAGCAACTTAAGCTCAGTTGGAATGCGGTTGACGGCATTATGACCCGGGCAGTTAAGCGAGGTCTTGCCCGGATAAAAAAGCCATTATCCGCCCGTCATATGAATGTGGATGAGGTCGCCTTTAAAAAAGGACATCGTTACATAACGGTGATCTCCGATCGCGATGGTCGGGCGCTGGCCTTAACGGATGATCGCGGCACAGAGAGTCTTGCCGGCTATCTTCGCACGCTCACTGATGGGCAGTTGCTGGCTATCAAAACGCTCTCAATGGACATGAACGCGGGCTATATAAGAGCAGCGCGTATCCACTTACCCAGTGCGGTTGAGAAAATCGCCTTTGACCGCTTCCATGTGGCGAAGCAACTGGGCGAGGTAGTTGATAAAACCCGTCAGAATGAACATCCGCACCTCCCTGTTGAAAGCCGACACCAGGCAAAAGGAACCCGCTTCCTGTGGCAGTACAGCGATAAGTGGATGACCGAATCCCGGCAGGAAAAGCTGATGTGGCTGCGTGCACAGATGAAGCTGACGAGCCAGTGCTGGGCGCTGAAAGAGCTGGCAAAGGATATCTGGAACAGGCCATGGAGCGAGGAAAGACGGAGTGACTGGCAGAGATGGTTGGCGCTGGCGGCTAACAGTGACGTTCCCATGATGAAAAATGCCGCGAAAACGATAGGAAAAAGGCTGTA
>NZ_JAWPBF010000055.1:0-938 GCF_033341895.1 Citrobacter sp. HN-141
CTTTATGGCACGCAAGCTGGAAGAGTTAGGGCATTTTCCAAAGCTGATATCACCGCAATTTGTCCGCCCATTCGTTAAAAGCAACAAAAATGACTTCGTTGATGCTGAAGCTATCTGTGAAGCAGCATCACGTCCATCTATGCGTTTCGTGCAGCCCAGAACCGAATCTCAGCAGGCAATGCGAGCTCTGCATCGTGTCCGTGAATCCCTGGTTCAGGATAAGGTGAAAACAACTAATCAGATGCATGCTTTTCTGCTGGAATTTGGTATCAGCGTTCCGCGAGGTGCTGCCGTTATTAGTCGACTGAGTACCCTTCTTGAGGACAGTAGTTTGCCTCTTTATCTCAGCCAGTTACTGCTGAAATTACAACAGCATTATCACTATCTTGTTGAGCAGATTAAAGATCTGGAATCTCAGTTGAAACGAAAGTTGGACGAAGATGAGGTTGGACAGCGCTTGCTGAGTATTCCCTGCGTTGGAACGCTGACTGCCAGTACTATTTCAACTGAGATTGGCGACGGGAAGCAGTACGCCAGCAGCCGTGACTTTGCGGCGGCAACAGGGCTGGTACCCCGACAGTACAGCACGGGAGGTCGGACGACATTGTTAGGGATTAGCAAGCGGGGCAACAAAAAGATCCGAACTTTGTTGGTTCAGTGTGCCAGGGTATTCATACAAAAACTGGAACACCAGTCTGGCAAGTTGGCCGACTGGGTCAGGGAGTTGTTGTGTCGGAAAAGCAACTTTGTCGTCACCTGTGCTCTGGCAAACAAGCTGGCCAGAATAGCCTGGGCACTGACGGCGCGACAGCAAACTTACGAAGCATAAAGGCAGAAATACACCAGTTTAAACAATCATTCATCTGGTTTTGCGAATACTGATATTGATGATACTAACGGCCCACCGGCCTGTTGAGGAACCTGTAAAACGGAAAGGC
>NZ_JAWPBF010000056.1:0-914 GCF_033341895.1 Citrobacter sp. HN-141
CACGTAGACTGCCCGGGCCACGCCGACTATGTTAAAAACATGATCACCGGTGCTGCGCAGATGGACGGCGCGATCCTGGTTGTTGCTGCGACTGACGGCCCGATGCCGCAGACTCGTGAGCACATCCTGCTGGGTCGTCAGGTAGGCGTTCCGTACATCATCGTGTTCCTGAACAAATGCGACATGGTTGATGACGAAGAGCTGCTGGAACTGGTAGAAATGGAAGTTCGTGAACTTCTGTCTCAGTACGATTTCCCGGGCGACGACACTCCGATCGTTCGTGGTTCTGCTCTGAAAGCGCTGGAAGGCGAAGCAGAGTGGGAAGCGAAAATCATCGAACTGGCTGGCTTCCTGGATTCTTACATCCCAGAACCAGAGCGTGCGATTGACAAGCCGTTCCTGCTGCCTATCGAAGACGTATTCTCCATCTCCGGTCGTGGTACCGTTGTTACCGGTCGTGTAGAGCGCGGTATCATCAAAGTTGGTGAAGAAGTTGAAATCGTTGGTATCAAAGAGACTGCTAAGTCTACCTGTACTGGCGTTGAAATGTTCCGCAAACTGCTGGACGAAGGCCGTGCTGGTGAGAACGTTGGTGTTCTGCTGCGTGGTATCAAACGTGAAGAAATCGAACGTGGTCAGGTACTGGCTAAGCCAGGCTCTATCAAGCCGCACACCAAGTTCGAATCTGAAGTGTACATCCTGTCCAAAGACG
The DNA here is from genome assembly GCF_033341895.1 of Citrobacter sp. HN-141. Taxonomy (NCBI): domain Bacteria; kingdom Pseudomonadati; phylum Pseudomonadota; class Gammaproteobacteria; order Enterobacterales; family Enterobacteriaceae; genus Citrobacter; species Citrobacter sp. HN-141. The sequence continues at coordinate 713 of NZ_JAWPBF010000056.1, forward strand.
AAGGCGGCCGTCATACTCCGTTCTTCAAAGGCTACCGTCCGCAGTTCTACTTCCGTACTACTGACGTGACTGGTACCATCGAACTGCCAGAAGGCGTTGAGATGGTAATGCCGGGCGACAACATCAAAATGGTTGTTACCCTGATCCACCCGATCGCGATGGACGACGGTCTGCGTTTCGCAATCCGTGAAGGCGGCCGTAC
>NZ_JAWPBF010000057.1:0-872 GCF_033341895.1 Citrobacter sp. HN-141
TTTCATTTCTTATTACGGAGAAATGAAACAGTGTGTCGTTTCAATTTTCAGCTTGATCCAGATTTTTAAAGAGCAAAACTTCGCAGTGAACCTTTTCAGGTACACTCTGAAGTTTTCTTGGTTTTTTGCAGTAAAGATGGTGGAGCTATGCGGGATCGAACCGCAGACCTCCTGCGTGCAAAGCAGGCGCTCTCCCAGCTGAGCTATAGCCCCATCGTAGTTATCTCATTCACCTTAATTCTTGCTGAGACAAGGCGTGGAGCGGCGAAGCATACTGAAGTATGCGAGTCGTTTCACAACGCGGTATCAGAAAGAATTTGGTAGGCCTGAGTGGACTTGAACCACCGACCTCACCCTTATCAGGGGTGCGCTCTAACCACCTGAGCTACAAGCCTGCAGAGATTTTCTTACTGCTAATTTTCATCAGACAATCTGTGTGAGCACTACAAAGAACGCTTCTTTAAGGTAAGGAGGTGATCCAACCGCAGGTTCCCCTACGGTTACCTTGTTACGACTTCACCCCAGTCATGAATCACAAAGTGGTAAGCGCCCTCCCGAAGGTTAAGCTACCTACTTCTTTTGCAACCCACTCCCATGGTGTGACGGGCGGTGTGTACAAGGCCCGGGAACGTATTCACCGTGGCATTCTGATCCACGATTACTAGCGATTCCGACTTCATGGAGTCGAGTTGCAGACTCCAATCCGGACTACGACGCACTTTATGAGGTCCGCTTGCTCTCGCGAGGTCGCTTCTCTTTGTATGCGCCATTGTAGCACGTGTGTAGCCCTACTCGTAAGGGCCATGATGACTTGACGTCATCCCCACCTTCCTCCAGTTTATCACTGGCAGTCTCCTTTGAGTTCCCGGCCG
>NZ_JAWPBF010000058.1:0-820 GCF_033341895.1 Citrobacter sp. HN-141
GGCACTGTTGCAAAGTTAGCGATGAGGCAGCCTTTTGTCTTATTCAAAGGCCTTACATTTCAAAAACTCTGCTTACCAGGCGCATTTCGCCCAGGGGATCACCATAATAAAATGCTGAGGCCTGGCCTTTGCGTAGTGCACGCATCACCTCAATACCTTTGATGGTGGCGTAAGCCGTCTTCATGGATTTAAATCCCAGCGTGGCGCCGATTATCCGTTTCAGTTTGCCATGATCGCATTCAATCACGTTGTTCCGGTACTTAATCTGTCGGTGTTCAACGTCAGACGGGCACCGGCCTTCGCGTTTGAGCAGAGCAAGCGCGCGACCATAGGCGGGCGCTTTATCCGTGTTGATGAATCGCGGGATCTGCCACTTCTTCACGTTGTTGAGGATTTTACCCAGAAACCGGTATGCAGCTTTGCTGTTACGACGGGAGGAGAGATAAAAATCGACAGTGCGGCCCCGGCTGTCGACGGCCCGGTACAGATACGCCCAGCGGCCATTGACCTTCACGTAGGTTTCATCCATGTGCCACGGGCAAAGATCGGAAGGGTTACGCCAGTACCAGCGCAGCCGTTTTTCCATTTCAGGCGCATAACGCTGAACCCAGCGGTAAATCGTGGAGTGATCGACATTCACTCCGCGTTCAGCCAGCATCTCCTGCAGCTCACGGTAACTGATGCCGTATTTGCAGTACCAGCGTACGGCCCACAGAATGATGTCACGCTGAAAATGCCGGCCTTTGAATGGGTTCATGTGCAGCTCCATCAGCAAAAGGGGATGATAAGTTTATCACCACCGACTATTTGCAACAGTGCC
>NZ_JAWPBF010000059.1:0-776 GCF_033341895.1 Citrobacter sp. HN-141
GCAACTGGAAAAGCAGCATAAATCAGCACTCGACAGCCTGCTCATATCAGAGGGTGAACAACCTTCCCGTCTGGCATGGCTGCTACAGCCTCCGGGTAAAATAAACGGTAAAAATGTGCTGCAACATATCGACCGGCTTAATTCCATCGCTGCGCTGGGGTTGCCTGATGGTATTGCACTTTCCGTTCACCAGAACAGGTTGCTTAAACTGGCGCGTGAGGGCCGGAAAATGAGCAGCAGGGACCTGGCAAAATTCACCGATGTCAGACGTTACGCTACGCTGGTTTGTATAATAACAGAGGCCAGGGCCACCCTGACTGACGAAGTGATTGATCTGCACGAGCGTATCCTGGGTAGTCTGTTCAGCAGGGCAAAACGCACGCAGGCCGAACGGCTCCAGCAAACGGGAAAGCTTATTCAGAGCAAGCTGAAGCAGTACGTTACCGTCGGGCAGGCGTTACTTAACGCCAGAGAATCCGGGGAAGATCCCTGGACTGCAATAGAAGATGTCCTTCCCTGGCAGGAATTCATCAACAGCGTGGAAGAAACGCGGTTTCTTTCCCGTAAGGGCAATTTCGACGCGCTTCATCTGATCACCGAAAAATACAGTACGTTGCGTAAATATGCCCCGCGTATGCTGTCAGCATTGCAGTTCATGGCGACACCTGCGGCGCAGGCGCTCAGCGATGCGCTGGACACCATAACGGAAATGTACCGTAAACAACTTCGTAAAGTGCCGCCATCAGCGCCAACAGGGTTTATCCCTGAAAGCTGGC
>NZ_JAWPBF010000060.1:0-764 GCF_033341895.1 Citrobacter sp. HN-141
GTCCATGGCGGTGACCTCTGGCGATTAAATACACCATTATCATGCCTTCAGCCACCACAACAAGGGAAGACCCATATGCATACAGCTATATTGATCGGAGGTTTTTCATGCCTAGACACTATGAAATTGACTCAGCCTGGCGTGCGAGCATTAAGCGTGAGCCGAACGGTCGTCAGACAGTTACGACAGAAGCCTTTGTCAGCCAGCTTGCGCTGATTAATTTTCACTGGAGTTGTCGCCAAGCAAATCAGTGGATTGAAACCTACGTGACCGTTTTTAAAGACATTTCCACTCAGGAAGGAGAGAACCGGACATTCATGCTTTTTAACCCCAACGGAGGCCGTTAAAAATGGGTTTTCCATCGCCAGCAACCGACTACCAGGAAAACAGGCTGTCACTCGATCAGCACTGTAATACAGGAGCGCCGGGAGTATTCTTTTTTCGAAGTGATACCTACTCTTTCCGGGAAGGGATAAAGCCTGGTGCGCTGCTCATAGTAGATTTTGGGGGCACGCCCGTTGACGGGTCTTTGGTGCTCTGTGTCCTGGAACAAGAATTCAGGATCATGCGATTGCGACTACACCCCAAGCGGTGTCTCCAGGAACTCGATAAGCTGGATAACTTCAGGGCTATACCTGATGACGATGAGGACGGGTTGGAGGTCAGGGGGGTCATTACGCACATTGTGGCACTGTTGCAAAGTTAGCGATGAGGCAGCCTTTTGTCTTATTCAAAGGCCTTACATTTCAAAAACTCTGCTTACC
>NZ_JAWPBF010000061.1:0-746 GCF_033341895.1 Citrobacter sp. HN-141
TAGTGTTTTATGTTCAGATAATGCCCGATGACTTTGTCATGCAGCTCCACCGATTTTGAGAACGACAGCGACTTCCGTCCCAGCCGTGCCAGGTGCTGCCTCAGATTCAGGTTATGCCGCTCAATTCGCTGCGTATATCGCTTGCTGATTACGTGCAGCTTTCCCTTCAGGCGGGATTCATACAGCGGCCAGCCATCCGTCATCCATATCACCACGTCAAAGGGTGACAGCAGGCTCATAAGACGCCCCAGCGTCGCCATAGTGCGTTCACCGAATACGTGCGCAACAACCGTCTTCCGGAGCCTGTCATACGCGTAAAACAGCCAGCGCTGGCGCGATTTAGCCCCGACATAGCCCCACTGTTCGTCCATTTCCGCGCAGACGATGACGTCACTGCCCGGCTGTATGCGCGAGGTTACCGACTGCGGCCTGAGTTTTTTAAGTGACGTAAAATCGTGTTGAGGCCAACGCCCATAATGCGGGCAGTTGCCCGGCATCCAACGCCATTCATGGCCATATCAATGATTTTCTGGTGCGTACCGGGTTGAGAAGCGGTGTAAGTGAACTGCAGTTGCCATGTTTTACGGCAGTGAGAGCAGAGATAGCGCTGATGTCCGGCAGTGCTTTTGCCGTTACGCACCACCCCGTCAGTAGCTGAACAGGAGGGACAGCTGATAGAAACAGAAGCCACTGGAGCACCTCAAAAACACCATCATACACTAAATCAGTAAGTTGGCAGCATCACC
>NZ_JAWPBF010000062.1:0-601 GCF_033341895.1 Citrobacter sp. HN-141
CTGAATACCTTCGAGTGACGATCTTGTGGCCCCAGGGCAGGATTCCGCCATTTTTGTCAGCCCAAGGTTGATGCCGTCAGCCAGAATGGTGGTCAGCAACAGTCTTCCGTCTTTTGGTCTGACGTTATTATTTTTGAGGTGCGCGAAGTGACGCGTAAATCCCGTCCAGCTATCAACTTCTTCCAGTATCTCCGTAATTTTCGGATGGGGAAGCATGCCATAGACCAAATCTGCAAAGGGCGAAACACCTGAAGGAACGCTGTTCTCCAGTGGAGTGATTTTTACGCCTTTATCTGAGATATCTACATCGGGCAAATCACCGGCAAGCGCCATCGCGTTAACTTCTTCCAGCCGAGATGCAAGAAGAGTCATACGGGCCTGAAGGTATGCCTGGCTATCGGTCTGAACGGCCAACTGTAACTGGTCATTATGTCGGGATTTCTCAAACTCAGCAGTCGGGATGAGATAATCATCAAAATTTTTGTAGCGGCGCGATCCTTTTACCCAGATATCACCGGAACGTAATGCACCCTTGAGTTCATTCAGTACGCAAAACTCGTAGTACTTGCGGTCGATGCCTGAAGGCGTGAGCACCAGTTTT
>NZ_JAWPBF010000063.1:0-504 GCF_033341895.1 Citrobacter sp. HN-141
ATCTTTGAGTGTTACTGCTCCAGATGTATCGTCAATCTCTACCTCATAAACACCATTTTTGGCGGTGTCACCTGCTACTGTGACATTCGCATAGTATTTGTTCTTAGCTTCATCAAATTTCACATCGCCAGTAATTGTTGCACCTGTCGCAGTCGATGCACTATCTTTATTTTTAATTGCTGTTACTGCTGATGCTGAAAAACCTGTTGTGACGGGCGCTACTGTAGAGTTCTGGTAACCAACAGGAGCCACAGCAGTATCAGAAACTTTATATTTCTGCTGTACGTTCAGTGAATCCAGACCCAGCGTTTTGGAGTTGATTTCTTTCAGGTTGATATCGATGGTTTCGCCATCGTTGGCACCGACCTGGATAGTCAGGGTGTTGTCTTTCGCCAGCACTTTCACGCCGTTGAACTGGGTCTGACCGGATACGCGGTCGATTTCGTTCAGACGCTGAGTGATTTCAGCCTGGATGGAGTCGAGGTCAGACTGGGAGTTGGTACC
>NZ_JAWPBF010000064.1:0-475 GCF_033341895.1 Citrobacter sp. HN-141
ACGGTGTTACCCAGGTTGGTGATGGTAGAGTTGAAACGGTTCTGTACCGCACCCAGGTCGGAACGCAGGTCAGCAACTTTCGCCAGCGCCGCGTCGATTTTAGCCAGCGGGCTATCGGTAGTAGCAGTCGCAATTTCATTCACTTTAGGCTCAGTTTTGAAATTGTGATTTTTTACTTTCTCTGCAAGGTAGTCCTTACCACCGACGTTAGCAATTTCGGTTTTACCATTGACACCACCGAGTTGGACAGCAGCAGTTGCGGCCTTTCCATTTGCATCGGTATATGCTACTTCTTTAATGGATACTTTGTTAGATTCGTCAACTGATGCAGCATAATATTTTCCGCTAGCAGTTTTCAGCGCATAACCGCCATCAATGGCTTTACCATTATTGTCAGTAAAAGACACTTTAACAAGTGAAGCAGAGTCAGCATCAGTGGAATCAACATTCGCCGCTTTTAATGCCTTAATAGCAG
>NZ_JAWPBF010000065.1:0-467 GCF_033341895.1 Citrobacter sp. HN-141
CCGGCATCGGCTGAGACAAATTGCTCCTCTCCATGAAGCAGATTACCCAGCTGATTGAGGTCATGCTCGTTGGCCGCGGTGGTGACCAGGCTGTGGGTCAGGCCACTCTTGGCATCGACACCAATGTGGGCCTTCATGCCAAAGTGCCACTGATTGCCTTTCTTGGTCTGATGCATCTCCGGATCGCGTTGCTGCTCTTTGTTCTTGGTAGAGCTGGGTGCCTCAATGATGGTGGCATCCACCAAAGTGCCTTGGGTCATCATGACGCCTGCTTCGGCCAGCCAGCGATTGATGGTCTTGAACAATTGACGGGCCAGTTGATGCTGCTCGAGCAGGTGGCGGAAATTCATGATGGTGGTGCGATCCGGCAGGGCGCTATCCAGGGATAATCGGGCAAACAGGCGCATGGAGGCGATTTCGTACAGGGCATCTTCCATGGCACCGTCGCTCAGGTTGTACCAATGCTG
>NZ_JAWPBF010000066.1:0-467 GCF_033341895.1 Citrobacter sp. HN-141
TACATCGCGCAGAAGGTCGAATTGGTAATCATCTGAGCGTCAGCCTGCTCGTCGGCGAACGCGCTGTGGCTGAAGGCTGAAAGCAGAATTGCGGCGGTTAACAGTTTTAAAATTTTCATCATGTTCCCTTATGGATTGAAAAGCGGAGACAGCCTGCCATACGGAGCGGTCAGGAGATGTCCGGCAGAGAAAAAAGTCAGGGTTTCAGAGAGGGAGCCAGTCGCCAGCGGTGAGGTCCAGCAGATTCCAGCACAAAGGCCAGTTGAGCGAGGTCCCGTCTTGCGGTCCGGGGAGATACGTCAAACTGCCGGGTGATGTAGCGAACAGATATTGTCTGACCGTAAAACAGCACCATGGTCAGCCGGATAAGCCGTTCTCCCTGTCCGGTGGCACGTTGCCTGCAACGGCTGGCTTTCATCGTTGCCATACGCGCCATCGGTCCCCTTTCTGAAAAGAATCGAGATGTC
>NZ_JAWPBF010000067.1:0-429 GCF_033341895.1 Citrobacter sp. HN-141
AGCTGACTCGCTGATTAAAATTTCGCGGATCTGGGCCGATTTTTTTCCCGCAAACACATCGAATCAGCCTATTTAGGCTATTTTTTCCACCATTTCTGGCGTTATTTCCGGTTTTTACTGAGATCTCTCCCACTGACGTATCATTTGGTCCACCCGAAACAGGTTGGCCAGGGTGAATAACATCGCCAGTTGGTTATCGTTTTTCAGCAGCCCCTTGTATCTGGCTTTCACGAAGCCGAACTGCCGCTTGATGATGCGAAACGGGTGCTCCACCCTGGCACGGATGCTGGCTTTCATGTATTCGATGTTGATGGCCGTTTTGTTCTTGCGCGGATGCTGCTTCAAGGTTTTTACCTTGCCGGGACGCTCGGCGATCAGCCAGTCCACATCCACCTCGGCCAGCTCCTCGCGCTGTGGCGCTCCTTGGTA
>NZ_JAWPBF010000068.1:0-378 GCF_033341895.1 Citrobacter sp. HN-141
ATTCATGACTGGGGTGAAGTCGTAACAAGGTAACCGTAGGGGAACCTGCGGTTGGATCACCTCCTTACCTTAAAGAAACGTACTTTGTAGTGCTCACACAGATTGTCTGATGAAAAGTAAATAGCAAGGCGTCTTGCGATTGAGACTGACACGTCCCCTTCGTCTAGAGGCCCAGGACACCGCCCTTTCACGGCGGTAACAGGGGTTCGAATCCCCTAGGGGACGCCACTTGCTGGTTTGTGTGAGTGAAAGTCGCCGGCCGAAGTATCTCAAAACTGACTTCCGAGTCTTGTTTGAGATATTTGCTCTTTAAAAATCTGGATCAAGCTGAAAATTGAAACGACACACTGTGTCTGTTCTCCGTAATAAGAAATGAAA
>NZ_JAWPBF010000069.1:0-333 GCF_033341895.1 Citrobacter sp. HN-141
AGCTCAGCTGGATAGAGTACTCGGCTACGAACCGAGCGGTCGGAGGTTCGAATCCTCCCGGATGCACCATCTTCTCCGAGATAACAGCAAAACTGTTGTTTCATGGTCTGCGAGATAATCGCGAGCACCAGGGAGGATAACGTTGCTTTAGCAACGGCCCGCAGGGCGAGGCGCAGCCGAGTAATCCTCCCGGATGCACCATCTCTTACTTGATATCGTTTATTACGATATCAATATCGGCAGTAAAGCAAGTTTTCCGATGCATCCGTAGCTCAGCTGGATAGAGTACTCGGCTACGAACCGAGCGGTCGGAGGTTCGAATCCTCCCGGATG
>NZ_JAWPBF010000070.1:0-323 GCF_033341895.1 Citrobacter sp. HN-141
GACGAGCAGGCTGACGCTCAGATGATTACCAATTCGACCTTCTGCGCGATGTACTCCACCCGCCTGACCCAGACCAGTGACAGCGGCCTTCAGGTAAAAGGCGTTAATCTCAATGCCCGCTTCAACGGACCGGTATTCAACCGGGTACTTCAGGTGATGAACAAAACCTATGGCAGAACCTGGCTCGAATCAAATGCCCGTAACGGCAGCATGACCGCCATGCAGCTTTCGCAGTCGGAGCTTCTGTATAACCCGGAATATGCCCGGCAGTGCGATGCTTTTGCGGATAAAGTGGAAAAGGAATGGCGCGGAAAGTAATCCCG
>NZ_JAWPBF010000071.1:0-239 GCF_033341895.1 Citrobacter sp. HN-141
TGCCCGGCAGTGCGATGCTTTTGCGGATAAAGTGGAAAAGGAATGGCGCGGAAAGTAATCCCGACGCGTTATACCTCTATCCGGTGAACAGAAACCTGCTTTCGGGCAGGTTTTTTTTACTTTTTTGTTTTTCAGGCGGACAAACCCTGTCCGGTGGCTTCCTTAAACTGTCAGGTCCAATATCTGCAATGAGGTGAAATATGGCTACCTACCGACACGACCCCGACCTTGAGTTTCTG
>NZ_JAWPBF010000072.1:0-230 GCF_033341895.1 Citrobacter sp. HN-141
ATCAGCAGATTCATTTCAATGGTTTCAACACTGGATTTGTTGTTGTAGTTCACCTTCATTTTATCGCAGGCATCGGTGAGAATTTCCCGGTACAGCACCCCTTTACCCCAGCGGAGCAGCGTGGCAAAGCTGTTCGCCCCAAACGTCTGAACTTCGGCGGCAATGGCATCCCAGTAGCGCGGGTGGTTGGGCTTGTGTTTTTTATACTGAGGATCGTAAGTCAGCGTTTC
>NZ_JAWPBF010000073.1:0-221 GCF_033341895.1 Citrobacter sp. HN-141
AAAAGACACTTTAACAAGTGAAGCAGAGTCAGCATCAGTGGAATCAACATTCGCCGCTTTTAATGCCTTAATAGCAGCATACGTCGCTGGTTCCTGCTTAAATTTCACATCTTTAGTTGCAGCTGGCAGCACATCAACATCAGCATCTTTGAGTGTTACTGCTCCAGATGTATCGTCAATCTCTACCTCATAAACACCATTTTTGGCGGTGTCACCTGCTA
>NZ_JAWPBF010000074.1:0-221 GCF_033341895.1 Citrobacter sp. HN-141
AAAAGACACTTTAACAAGTGAAGCAGAGTCAGCATCAGTGGAATCAACATTCGCCGCTTTTAATGCCTTAATAGCAGGATACGTCGCTGGTTCCTGCTTAAATTTCACATCTTTAGTTGCAGCTGGCAGCACATCAACATCAGTATCTTTGAGTGTTACTGCTCCAGATGTATCGTCAATCTCTACCTCATAAACACCATTTTTGGCGGTGTCACCTGCTA
>NZ_JAWPBF010000075.1:0-216 GCF_033341895.1 Citrobacter sp. HN-141
TTTAGTGACTCAATAGCTCTTTCTATATATACCGTGTTCCACAACGTGATCGCTGCTGTCAGTAATGTCAGCCCGCTGGCGCGATAACTCTGATTCTCCAGCCCACGATCCCTTATTTCACCCAGACGGTGCAAAAAGACCGCTCGCGCAAGGGCATTACGGGCCTCACCCTTATTCAGCCCCGCCTGCACGCGTCGGCGCAGACCGGGATCACGG
>NZ_JAWPBF010000076.1:0-216 GCF_033341895.1 Citrobacter sp. HN-141
CCAGAGAGAACTGAGCACCCAGCCCACGGGACCGGCAAAAGCGCCCATGGTACGCGTCAGCATGGCATTTCCTGCAATGGTCAGCCCTCTGCCTAACAGGGCTTTCGCCACACCATTTGTGACAACAAGTGCCATCTGATAGGCCGCAAACCCGGATGTTTTTATCCCCGCCTGGATTGCCATGGTCAGCAACTCCGGCGTGGGGTTGCTGTAGCC
>NZ_JAWPBF010000077.1:0-211 GCF_033341895.1 Citrobacter sp. HN-141
TGAATGGGTTCATGTGCAGCTCCATCAGCAAAAGGGGATGATAAGTTTATCACCACCGACTATTTGCAACAGTGCCAATAAAGATGCTTCTGGCGCATGTAGGCAATAAAAATGCAGGATGGTAGCGTCACCCTGTATGCGGGACCGGCTAAATCAATCAGCAGCCAGAGAGAACTGAGCACCCAGCCCACGGGACCGGCAAAAGCGCCCA
>NZ_JAWPBF010000078.1:0-210 GCF_033341895.1 Citrobacter sp. HN-141
CATCCGTAGCTCAGCTGGATAGAGTACTCGGCTACGAACCGAGCGGTCGGAGGTTCGAATCCTCCCGGATGCACCATATTACTTGATAGCGCTTTAGCAGCGACATCAAATCTGCAGTAAAGTAAGTTTCCCTGATGCATCCGTAGCTCAGCTGGATAGAGTACTCGGCTACGAACCGAGCGGTCGGAGGTTCGAATCCTCCCGGATGCA
>NZ_JAWPBF010000079.1:0-209 GCF_033341895.1 Citrobacter sp. HN-141
ATGGGGAGACCCCACACTACCATCGGCGCTACGGCGTTTCACTTCTGAGTTCGGCATGGGGTCAGGTGGGACCACCGTGCTACAGCCGCCAGACAAATTCTTTACTAAGTGCCAAACTTTAACCCGAAAAACTGGTGCTGATACCCAGAGTCGAACTGGGGACCTCACCCTTACCAAGGGTGCGCTCTACCAACTGAGCCATATCAGCA
>NZ_JAWPBF010000080.1:0-203 GCF_033341895.1 Citrobacter sp. HN-141
TGTAGCGATACATTGAGCTAACCGATACTAATGAACCGTGAGGCTTAACCTTACAACGCCGAAGATGTTTTGGCGAAAGACAGACATCAGTTTCAGCTTGATAACAGATTAGATTAACCGGCGAAGAGCGGGTTAATAAACAGAATTTGCCTGGCGGCTGTAGCGCGGTGGTCCCACCTGACCCCATGCCGAACTCAGAAGTG